>JBCCDL010000667.1:0-3935 GCA_039030815.1 Cyanobacteria bacterium P01_A01_bin.83
CTGAATCGCTGTAATAATGCCCTGTAACTCTCCCGATATCAGTGTAATATCGCTAGCTGCGATCGCCACATCCGTTCCCGTACCGATGGCAATGCCGACATCTGCTTGAGCTAAGGCAGGAGCATCATTAATGCCGTCTCCTACCATTGCTACGATCTTTCCTTCCTGCTGTAATTCTCTTACCTTGGTTGCCTTTTGGTCGGGGCGTACTTCTGCTTCTACTCTAACTATACCTACTTGGCGGGCGATCGCTTCGGCGGTTTTTTGGTTATCTCCCGTCAGCATTACTACTTCTAAATCCAGGTTACGCAATGCTCTAACTGCTGCGTTAGAAGAAGGTTTGACCGCATCGGCAATCCCGATAATTCCTTCTAGTTCGCCATCGACTGCAATTAGTACGACGGTTTTCGCTTCTGCTTCCCAAGTGTCTTTTTGTTGTTGCAGAGTATCGGTTTTGATTCCCAACTCAGACATCCAGCGTTGAGTACCAATTTGTACCAGACGACTTGATACTACGCCCTGTACGCCACTACCCGCTACTGCTTCAAAGTCATCGCTTTCAAGTATCTCTACATCTTGTGATTCGGCATATCTAACCACTGCTTCAGCCAGAGGGTGTTCTGAGTTACGTTCGACTGCTGCACAGTAACGGAGTAATTTTAGTTCTGCACCATTGCTAATACCTCGAACAGCTTGATAATCAGTTACAGTGGGTTTTCCTTGGGTAATCGTGCCAGTTTTATCAAGGACAATGGTTTGTAGCTTGTGCGCCAATTCCAAACTTTCCGCGCCTTTTATCAGAATACCGTTTTCTGCACCTTGCCCCGTACCTACCATGACTGAAGTGGGGGTAGCTAAACCCAAAGCACAGGGACAGGCAATAATCAACACTCCCACAGTAGTAATCATTGCCAGAGAGACATTCCCCATAATCACAAACCAGAGGACAAAAGTGGTATTAGCGATCGCAATTACAGCAGGAACAAACCAGCCTGTTACTTTATCGGCTAGTCTTTGAATCGGTGCTTTTGAACCTTGGGCATCTCGAACTAATTTAACGATCTGCGACAGTACTGTATCTGCACCGACTCTGGTAGCCCTAAATTTAAAACTACCTGTCTTGTTGATAGTCGCGCCAATAACTTCATCCCCTGGTTGTTTTTTTACGGGTATACTTTCCCCCGTTACCATCGCTTCATCAATGGTGGAACTACCGCTTACTATTTCTCCGTCTACAGGAATCTTTTCGCCAGGGCGAACTAAGATAATATCGTCAATTTGTACTTCGCTAATAGGTACATCCATTTCTTGCCCGTTGCGAATTACCCTAGCATCCCTAGCTTGTAACCCCATCAGTTGCCGAATTGCTTCTGAGGTTTGTCCCTTTGCCCTATTCTCAAACCATTCCCCTAGTAAAATCATTGTCACTACTACGGCTGCGATTTCGTAGTAAACTTCGGGCATCAAGCCTTGGTTGAGAAAAAAGTCGGGAAAAACAGTGGCAAATACCGAATAAAAGAAGGCTGCACTCGTACCCAGTGCGATTAAAGTATCCATCGTGGCAGCATGACGCTTAAAAGCTTTCCAGGCATGGATATAAAAACCGTAACCACACCAAAACTGTACGGGAATGGTCAGAATTAATTGCAACCAGGGGTTATGCAACCATGCAGGAATAAAAGGAATCTCTAATCCTGTCATCATTGGCAGAGAACCAATAACTAAGATCAGGCTAATTATTCCACCAACAATTACTTTCCGCAGTAGATCTTTCGATTCAGCTATTCGTGCTGCTTTCTCCTCGTCATCTTCCCCCGTAATCATCTCCTGTTCTTGAAGGGAATAAGACGAGTAACCAGCCTCCTCTATTGCATCTTGGATATCTGCAATACTGGATCTACGGGGATTATATGCGATCGCAGCTTGTTCTGCGCCAAAGTTGACGTTACATTCGGCTACTCCAGGGACATTGCTAATTGCCGACTCGATGCTGTTGGCGCAGGAAGCACAACTCATTCCCCTGAGTTTGAGATTTATTTTTTCGGTTTTGGTTGTCGTGTTCATAATTGGGTACGGGTGTTAGGGGCGAATGGCGATTCGCCCTTACAAAATTGATTTCGACATTTAAATTGTTGATTTAAGCAGCAGGATATCCAGCAGCAGCTATGGCTTCTCGGACAGATGACTCTGAAGCGTTACTGTCTACAATTACCTGTTTGGTTTTCAGATCTGTTTGTACTTCTGCTTGAGGATCGATCTTTTGAACAGCTTTGGTAATGGTTTTGCCACAAGCACCGTATGCGAAGCGGTATCCTTTAGGGCAAGCCATATTAGGAACTTTTAATTCAATGGTCATATTTTTAATTGTCTAACTCATTCGACTCTACAGTTAACTTAAACTCTCTAGTCAGGTATAGAGTCAAGTCATAGTTGTCCAGTCTGTCTTAAAAGCAACTATATCAAGTCTTCCAGTTTTATTTTTTAAGTAGCTATAGTAAAGATAAGTTAAACAGTTTTTTAGTTTGCTCAATCTATAATAGTTGATAGTTATTCAGTTAGTTAAATACCATTGGATAATATTTGTTTCTATCAAATAAAATTAAAGTTTAAATAAGAAACTCATTAGTCAAATATGCTTTGTAAATATGCTAAATCTACAACAAGTATTAGATGAGGTTTTAAAATGGTTTAAGCTAAATAGACCAGAATATCATTCATCATTATATCCAGGTTTAACGCAGTTTGAGGTAGATAGAGAAGCACAAAATCTTCCCTTTAAATTAACTCAAGAGCTTTATCAGCTTTATCAATGCAAAAATGGTTCACCTTTTATAGATTCTACAGAGCCATTTGACACGATGTTTTTTCCAGGCTATTTGTTTTTATCTTTGCAAAAAGGCATTGCAGAGTACTTTCAAAATATAGAGATTCATGAAGGATATTGGCATAAAAATTGGTTTCCTGTCTTTTCTCTTGAAGGTTATAGTTTTTTTGTGGTTTGCCAAAATGAATTGATAGAAAGTTCTCCTGTATATTATTTCGATTATGAACAAGTAGAACCTATGATTTACTATGATAATATTACAACTATGATAGCTACGATAGCTGAGTGCTATCAGTCAGGAGCTTATTTTTTAACTCCAGAGGGATATGTTGATGAGAATGAATTAAAAGTAGATCGCATTAGAATCAAAAATAATCCACAGCAAGATAAATCTGCATTAGAAAAACTCCACGTAGAAATTACTTTTGAAACTCTCAATGAAATTGCTGCCGATCTGATTAAATTTAAAGATCCAAAAACCGTAGCAACTTTGCTAAAAATTCTTCAAATCAGTAAAAGAAAAGTTAATTCTGATGATGCAATAGGAATACGCACTTTAGCATGTAGAATTTTGGGAGATATAGGAGATCCAAAAGCTGTAATTCCTTTAATCAAAGTTATTTCTAACGAAGAGCAGACAATACGTTATTGGGGAATAATATCTTTGGGAAAACTCAAAGATTGCCGAGCTACTAATTTTTTAGTAAAGCTGTTAAAAGGTAAAGATACTGAATTACAAAAAACAGTTATAGTTGTTTCAAATAAGAATGAGACATTAAGCCACACAATAATTACAGATAATTTCATCTAGAGACATATCAGATTTGGCATACATTCTAGCTCTCTTTAATGCACTAAAATCATGCTCGATATCATTTAAATCTGGAGCATATTTTGGTAAAAATACTACTTCATGTCCTGCTTCCTTGACTAGTTCTCGAATCATATTTTTACGATGAATTGGTGCATTATCCAGAATTATTACCGATGAGTGAGCGAGTGATGGTAATAAATATCGACCTAACCATCCTTCAAATCCCTCCGCATTCAAGCTGCCCGTAAACAGCATTGGTGCAATTAAATTCTTTTTTCCTTTCCTTCTTCCTGCAAC
>JBCCDL010000668.1:0-3931 GCA_039030815.1 Cyanobacteria bacterium P01_A01_bin.83
CTACTAAATCAACAAACTTTAGACTTGGAATAAGTTTTATCTATTGAACATACTGCCAAATTGTATTAAGTAATTCTTCTCTCTTAAAGGGTTTTGTCAAATTAGCGATCGCTCCTGCTCTTTTTGATTTGGATAAATTAACTCGTTCAGGAGTTTCATTGACCATAATAATAGGTATAGACTGAAAATCATAATGATTTTTTAGTAGAGTACAAAGCTCATAACCATTTATTTCAGGCATTTCCACACTTAACAAAATCAGACTCGGTTCAAATTCGATTAATTCCCCAAAGGCATCCATTCCATCTTGAATAGACAATACAGAAAACAAATTTTGCTCTAGATATTTAGTCAAATCTTGATGTGCTGCTGGGTCATTATCTACGTATGCCACTTTACAGGTATCTTCCAGGGCAAGTACTGTCTGTTTACTGTGAGAGTTAATGTGAAAACCACTATCTTCTCCTCGCCAATTTGCCTGTGATGTAGTTTCAAATAAATTTTGTTTAAGAGGGAAATTAGGCAACTGATCAAAAGGAGATTTCGGCGCACGCACCACAATATTGTTGTCTAGAATTGAAGGATATAAAATTTTAGCTACCACTAACTCATCACGATCAATCACTGCACTGATTTGACGAAAGTTTAATCCTTTCAATAGCTTGCAGATGGTTTCATTTTGTTCAACAGTTAGGTTGCCAATAACTTGATCCTTGACTGAAACTAAATAAGGACGTTCATAAGAAGAGCAAATTTTGGCGTCAAAAGCCTGCCATGCTTCTATCCTTTTTTGACACTGTTTAATATATTCGCTCAAATCAAAACGACATAGTTCCTTGATTTGCTTTGCTCTGGGAATGATACTATACTCGCTAAAATCAGGTAAGCATAAAAAAGATTCAAATACTTCCCTCGTAATTCTTCTAATCAAAGTTATTGCTGCGGTAGGATCTACATATCCTGCTGACAACAACCACATAATGCTCTGGTAATCTGTCGGAAACTGCCCATAAGTTCTTAAATCGTTTTTAAATTTAAGTCGCGGTTGTTTAATGATTGAGTTGGCAATTTGAGGATTTTGATTACTCAAACGGCGTAAATGCCGTTCCAATCTTTCAAACGGAGCTAAGGAATTAGTCGCATAAATAAGCTGACCTTCATTAAAGTGAATAAAGAAGATCACAGACCTATAAACAACCTTGAGGCAACTGTTTCTTTCCGCCAATGGCAAATTACCCAATATATTAGGCAATCTATCGGCAAACAACTGAGATTGATCTTGATTTATATCAACATGATTGAGATGGTTCATGCACTCTCAAGGGTACTTACTCAAATCCTAACCATCTTAATGTACCCATATGGTCAGGTTGACTAACAAGCTAGCTCAAACTACCTCCTTTAGTTGCTTCAACTACTCTATGATTTACTATTGCAGTACTTTCTTGCCAAAACAAAGTATTCATGCTCCAATAAGGCAAATACTTCTCGATTCGCTAGAATGATCGTAAAAGAACAAAAGTTATGTTAATTTCAACTACTGTCGAACATTAAACTTGGCAGCTTTTATGGCATTATTTGTTAACAAACGCCTATTTAAAAAACTACTTTACGGACATCTCACGCATTTGAGGGAACCTCAAAACAAAGGCTTAAGCCGCATGTCGTGTCCTCATAAACAGCAGTTGCGAGCAGCAGCTTACATTAACTAATCAGCAACATGACAACTGAAAACATCCATTTACGCTCTGAATTTATCAACACTCAAGTGATTGCCGGCAACAGCGGCAAGAGATTAGGAGTGGTTAAAGAGGTCTTAGTAGATATAGACCGCAGAGAAGTAGTAGCTTTGGGACTACGGGATAATTTACTTTCAGTCTCTGGAATACCAAAATATATGTACCTCGACAGTATTCGTCAAACGGGAGACGTTATTTTGGTAGATGACGAAAATGTAATCGAAGATATTGATATTGAGATCTATAGTAAGCTAGTTAATTGCGAGGTCATTACCGAAGCTGGGGAACCGTTAGGAAAGGTTAGAGATTTTCAGTTTGATGCTGAGAATGGCGCGGTCAACTCAATTGTGATTGCTTCATTGGGTATTCCACAAATTCCCGAACAATTTATCAGTACTTATGAACTGTCCATAGATGAGGTTGTTAGTAGTGGACCAAATCGTCTGATTGTGTTTGAAGGTTCAGAAGAACGGATTCAACAAATATCTGTAGGACTTCTCGAACGTTTGGGTATTGGTCGTCCTCCTTGGGAAAGCGATAGCGAAGAATATTATCCTCAAACCATTAAAGCGGAGAATCAGTTGCCAACAGGGACTCCTGTACGCCAGCCAATTTCGACTCCAGTGGATACTAGAGAGCCTGTGATGGAAGAACGCTGGGATGAGGATGAATGGCGGCAAGAAGCTCGCGTTACGCCTCCACCTATGAGACAGCAGGCAGAGGCAGTGCCATATGACGATGATTACGAAGAAAACAACTGGGAAGATGCCAACCCTGAAGTTTACGAGGCTCAAGTATATGAAGCACCTCCTGTAAAAGAGTATGAGTACGAGGAAGTGACTAACGAAGATGTTTGGGATGATGACATTAAACCAGAGCCATACAATCCACCCCCTGTGAATATCCCCGAAAAACAAAAGGCTCCTGAATATGAAGAAGAGCCAGGATAAAGCGCAAAACTCCAGAATATTAATTAATTCAAGACGAGTAACATTACTCGTCTTATTTCCTATGATCAAAAAGCTCAGAGCTTATAGCAAATCCGATTCTCAAAACCAACCCCAGATATTCTCTGAGACAGAATATTCAAGTTAACTAGCAAAGAGCGATCAGCCCATGGCATGGCTACGCTACGCACTTTAACAACATTCTTCTTCAATTTGTTCGAGCAAGTTCAAAGCATCTGTGTCTTCATATTCATCAAACAGAGAATAAACATTATTCATCTGACTACAGACAAAATGCAGTTCGTCTTGTCCAATTGACAATCGTTCGCCACATTTAGTCTGAAAATAGTTAGACCAAGGGCTATTGTGAGGAGGATTGTCAGTATATTGCTCAATATTGCCCAAAATACGACGCGCTCTGCCGTCGCAATCAATGCCTTGAAAATTGACGTATCGGTCAGGTTTTTGCTGAGACATGGTATCTAATCAGTCTGTAAATTAATAATAACCATGATAAAGATAGTGTTGAACCGTGAATAGTCCTCGAACGGGTACACTTGGTTGAAAAATGACGCACTTAAAAACTTTATTTATAGCGATCGCTCAAACCAAAAGCGAATTACAACTGCAACAAACCGTTGTTCATCAAATTGGTGAATACTTTGCAGCAAAACGCTATCGTCTAGTTTTATTAGACCGCCTTCCCCAAATTATTAATAAATCAAGGTTGTTCCAATTAGCTTTCTCCTTAGACTATAATCCCGTTTTACGTTATTTAGTCGAAAATCACGTACCAGTCCATGAAGAAGTCTTATTAACAGCCCAAAAGTGGAGAGCTATTTGTCCCCGTTGGGATCACGGTCATGTTATGCTTGGTCCAATTGTGGATAATGGTAGTCTGATAGGTGCTTTGGCTTTAACACGAGATCGCCATGCTAACGCTTTTAATCAACAAAATATTTTAGAGTTAAGTGCTTTGTGTCTGCACATTTCAACGCAATTGATTAAAATACAGTCCCAGCAAATAAAATTCGACGTTAACCAAGATGGTATCCCACGGATTACTCCTCGTGAATTAGATATTGCTGAATTAGTCGCACAAGGGTTAACTAATGCCGAAATTGGCGAAACTCTATGGATTCAGGAAAACTCAGTCAAGCAAGCTTTAAAACGAATGTTTCGTAAGTTAGAAGTGTCATCCCGCGCTGAAATGGTTGCTAAATTGTCTCGATATAATTGCGCTCA
>JBCCDL010000669.1:0-3927 GCA_039030815.1 Cyanobacteria bacterium P01_A01_bin.83
CTTTCCCGACTCGTTCTTTAGATGAAGCATCCGTTATTCGAGACTGGTTGCTTACCAATAAAACTGTCAAGACGGCTAAAAAATGTCTAACACAACTTAAAGCTTGCTGTAAATGGTCTATTAAAGAGGGCTTGATTGAAACAAACCCGTTTGATTTGATGACGATTTTACTTCCGAAAGGCATAGATGAAGACACAGATGTTAATCCTTTCTCCAAACAAGAAAGAAATTTAATTATTCAAAACTTTGAAAGCGATCGCTATTATTCTTACTATAGATGTGAAGTAAAGATGAGACTATCTTACTGGTTTTGTCTCCTGAAACAAGCTAAATTAATCTATTTAGCTAAGATAGCACGATCGCGACCTTGTTCTTTTGCTTGATATAAAGCGAGATCGGCATGTTCGATTAGATTTTGGGGAGAACTTACTAATTTTGTACTAGTACTAGCTACACCACAACTCAGACTGACATATTTACTTGTTTCAGAATTAGAATGGGGCAGTTGTAAATCTCTAAGGCGATCGCCAATTTTTCGAGCAATTATCATCGCCTCTTCTGGAGTAGTATTGGGTAAAATTACTGCAAACTCTTCTCCTCCATAACGAGCCGCTAAATCATGGGAACGTGCATTGTGATTGATAACTCCAGCTACTTTTTGCAAGCATAAATCTCCCATCTGATGACCGTAAGTGTCATTATATTTTTTAAAATGATCCACATCGCAGAGAATTAAACATAAGCTTTGATGCTTTCTCCTATTTTCTAACCAATGTTGTTCTAAAAATTGGTCAAAAAAGCGACGATTGGGTATCTGAGTTAAACCATCAATAAAGGCTAGCTTTTTCTGTTTTTGCTGATGATAATTACTAACAGCTATCGATGACCCAACTAAAGCAAATAAAGGAGTAATTACTGGCAACCACCAACCAGATAAAAATAAGAGATAACCGCTTCCCAATAAAATAATTCCAGGTACAGCTATCGAAGTCGTAGTAAAATAAGCCAGTGATAAACCTTGTTGAGACAAATTACTACGACCGAGCATCAATAAGCTGATTCCAGAACCTATTCCAGACCAAGTAAAAATCCATAACCATTCTAGAGGTTCGCTAATGACTCGAATTAATCTACGCCCATCTAATGCCGCACTAAGAATTTGACTAGCAAGATTGGCATGAATAAATACTCCTGGTAAATATTGCAATTCATTCTTTCCTCCACTATGGGGAGTAGCAAAAAAATCGTTAAGACTTTTAGCTGTCGAGCCAATTAAAACAAGGCGATCGCGCATTAAATTCTCTGGAATATTTCCATCTAAGACATCTGTGATTGATACGCGAGAAAAACTCTGTTCCGTACCGCGAAAATTAAGTAAAATTTGGAATCCACCTGCATCAGCACCAATATACCCCCCGTCATTGCCCTTCAGAGGAACAAATATCGCTTTCCCCAGCACTCGGTTAGCTGTATCTTCTATTGCTTGTAATTCAATACCTTCGGCAGCTAAGTGCATCAAAGCCAATCTAGCGGCTAGACTTAGTTGAACCTGTCCATTATCTAGTTGTATTGAAAGCAAACCTCGACGAATCTTACGGTCGCGATCTACTATTAAATCTGCTAAAGCAACTTGCCCTAGTTCTTTTAAGATAGGCTGTGGATTAACTTCTTCTTCAACTGCTTTCTCGACGCCGATTAAATTAGGAGTCGAGCGTAAAACTGAATTTAATTTTGCTGTCCCAGGTGGTACGGGTAAATCTCGGTAGATATCTAAACCGATCGCTCTGGGTTGTTGCTGTTTAATATTCGTAATCAACTGGCTGAGTATCTCGTCAGAAATAGGCCAGTGTTGCAGACGATTTAGATCTGATTCACTAATCGTAACTACAACAATGCGTTCCTCCCTCGCTTCGGCAGGACGAAGACGAAACCATCGATCTAAAACAGATAATTCTAAATTTTGAAATATTCCTGTATAGCTAATGGCGATCGCCAATCCCGAAACTCCCAAGGAGACCGATGAAAATACCCGCAACCATTTCATTTTATGTTTAAATTTAAAGTGGGATAAAAGTTTGGGTTTATGTTTGATTCAATGCTATTTTGGCTTGCAGTTTTTAGGATGTCAGTGGCGAATCGCAGAATTAGAACATCACGCTTTATTCTCCTTTTAAGATGAGAGATGTAGCAGCAACTTTTTCCAACCCCACAGAAGCTAGTAACTCCTGCCAGTTGTCCTTCAAACTAGCATGATTCGGTTGAGTTATCTTTAATTGAGCTAGAGTAGCAACTGTTTCGTACCAAATACCTGCCTCACCATAGATCGCCGCAATCTCTAAAGCATTAGCACTTACTAGGCGATCGCTAACACTTGGTTCCACCTCAACCCGCTGTATTTGTCCTTGGATCATTGGGCTATCTGGTTGTAACCTACCGTCACACATGATAGCTAATGCCCATTGATAATTTTTGCCTACTTCTAGAGGTGGAGCATCTTCGGGAAGAGTCAAACTAATAATTCCCTCTTGGTTAGCAATAGGTAGGATGGTTTGATAATGTTCTTGATTATTTTCATCTTGCCAGCTAAAAAAGACTTTATTGGCATTAATTTCAGGCAAATAAGCTAACACGGTGGGATGAGATGAGACGGTTAATCCTAGTGCGTCAGCAGGAAGCAAAGGAGTAAGTGGCAAATTGGAATTTTCAGCTTGCATAATACATTGTCCGATACTGCGAGAGGCACCTCCTGCACTGCTTTGAGGTTTATTTCCTGCGGGTGGATTAAAAGTAACTTTAAAATCTTTAAGAGAGAGAGAGCCTTGTGTTTCTTGAGTTTGTCCAATTAATTGTTTAACTGGAGTGGAATCGGGACTTTCATGAGCTACAGCTTGCTTTTGACCATAAAGAGAGCTCGATATACTCAAGACATAAAATGTCAGGACAAATTTAATGACAGAAGATCTTAATTTGCCAGTATTTGATTTAGAAGCTTGTAACCTGCTGGTTGTTTTAATTAAATAGCTAAATAGGTTAGTTTTCATGATTAATCAGATTTATTTTTAATAATTTAATTACTTCAATTTTAAGCTAGACAGACAAAAATAACTGTAAGTTAGCTGTAATTATTTGACGATTATTTAACCAACAAAATAACATTTCAACCCGTAAAAATACTGAATAATTATTATTAACTTTCTAAAAGTGATGAGCTATCAGTGTATTTAACTATTTAAACATCTAAAACTAAAGTCGAATCAGTAAGCAGTTTAAGAGATTATATTTAAGAAAATTTTACTAAGTAAACACCTCGGATTATTGCTCCATAAAATAGAAAAAAATTCACTTTTTCTTTGCAAAAACACGTTGGATTTTTATCTAAGCTAAACCCAAAATAAAACGCAGGCAATTAAACTATATGCAAGATAAAAGTAATATTTAACTGATATTAAAACGAATATCAATATTTTTAAGATAATTATTAAATAATATTATAGAAATGAACGATACACAATTTGAATTTAGCTATGCTCCTGGCACCACTCAAGAACAAATCCTTGGCTTTGAAATGGCAGGAGAAATCTGGTCACAATATCTAACAGATAACGTGACGATTAATATCCATGTGGAAATGACAAACCAATTGCCTGAAAATGTAATTGGTGGTGCATTGCCTGGAATGAAAAAAGATGTTGAGTATAAGAAAGTTCGAGAGAAAATGTTAGGAGATATTTCTTCTCGGGACGATTGGACTGCTTTCTATCATGGAGCTTGGTCAGATGAATTTACAGTGGTAGTCGATGGACAAGAAATAGATAAAGTAAAGAAATTGAAGCTGACTAATGCCAATTCCAAGGCATTAGATCTCATAGATGGTGATCAAGACAAGCTTGATGGCTATATTGTCATGAGCGACCTAACTGGACAAAG
>JBCCDL010000670.1:0-3923 GCA_039030815.1 Cyanobacteria bacterium P01_A01_bin.83
ATGAAAAACAACAATCTGTAACTTTAGATGTAAAGTCTAATTGTTTTACATAGTGTTAATCATTGACCATGGTAGAATCCTATATTATTGAAATGGATTTGTGGTCAATAAGGATTTAATAAGTATGTCATCATCAGCCGCGCCAGTAACAGATTCCAGTTTTCCCCAGGAAGTTTTGGAAAGCTCGGTGCCAGTACTAGTAGACTTTTGGGCTCCCTGGTGTGGGCCCTGTCGTATGGTTGCACCAGTAGTAGACGAAATCGCCGAACAATACGAAGGACAAATAAAAGTAGTCAAGTTAAATACCGACGAAAACCCTCAGGTTGCTAGTCAGTATGGTATTCGTAGTATTCCCACCTTAATGATTTTTAAGGATGGTCAACGAGTTGATATGGTTGTGGGTGCAGTACCTAAAACAACTTTAGCTACCACCCTCGAAAAATATCTTTAGACAATATTGCTAAATTTATTGGTTTAGTTTATTTGGTAGTCTGGGACAATAGCTTCAGTAGATCTTACCGTGGGATCTGGCTGAGGCTTATTTTTTGTTGCTATTAAAAGTAAAGTCTTCAATCACTAAACCTTCATTACTTTAATGAGGGTGACAAGTTTAACTTTTAACTATGTTCGTTCCTCATTCCTCGTTCCTTAAAACCAATGGATTCTTCTAAAAAATTGGATAGATTAGAGAAGCAGTTAGATGAACTTTTAACTAATTTACCTGACCACAATCACAGCCAATTGATTGAGCGTGCATTGTCAGCGCTTTTGAGGATTGCTGAATCAGAAACTGAACGTCTTAATTGGAAGATTTTGACTTCATCCCTAGAAGATCTAGAACAAGGATTTACCAAGTTTGATCCTCATCAGCATACGCGCAAAATTGCCATATTCGGTTCGGCGAGAACTTCCCCTCAGAACCCTGAATATAAAATGGCAGCCGATTTTGCTCAATGCATGGTTGAATCAGGTTTTATGGTGATCACTGGCGCAGGAGGCGGTATCATGCAGGCAGGAAATGAAGGGGCTGGTGAAGGTAACTCTTTTGGTCTTAATATTAGATTGCCTTTTGAACAGGGTGCAAATCCTGCTATCGAAGGCGATGACAAGCTAATTAATTTTAAATACTTTTTTACCCGTAAACTGTTTTTTCTTAAGGAAAGTGATGCGATCGCTCTGTTTCCAGGTGGATTTGGCACCCAAGATGAGGCATTTGAAACTTTAACTCTCTGTCAAACAGGTAAATATGGTCCAGTTCCTTTGGTGCTAGTTGATCAGCCAGGAGGTGATTATTGGCAATCCTGGAATGAATATGTTTGTCATCAGTTACAGGCTAAGGGCTTGATTAGCCCTGAAGATTCAAGTCTTTACACTATCACCGACAATCTTGATCTAGCCTGTAAAACCATTAAGGATTTTTATCGTGTCTATCATTCGAGCCGCTATGTCGGTAAACTTTTTGTGATTAGGCTTAAGCTAGATTTGCCTGAAGCATTAATAGCAGAGCTGAATCAAGAGTTTGGCGACATCCTGAGCCAAGGCAAGATTGAACGTAGCCATGCTTTACCAGCAGAAAAGCAGGATTTATCTATTATTGATTTGCCTCGCCTGGTGTTTTATTTTAATCAAAAGAGCCATGGTCGTCTTTACCAGTTAATTAACAAGATCAATCTTTGGGGGGATGCTTGCGAGGCAACCGAACATCCTGAATTTAAATAAGTTAGTTATTGCGCTACGGGGGATGGAATAGGGAATAGAGAATAGGAAATAGGCAACAGGAAAAGCAAAAACTTGTACTAAAAACAATTCAACGGTTACGTTTTGTTCCTAGTTTGTCCTAACATAACTCTGTATTGCTATATTTACTAACACCATAAATTAACAAACAAAGACTAATGTTAAGCTTTGTATGAATACTAGCTGAACATCTTAATATTTTCTTTATATTCTTGCAAAAGGGACTAATATTCTAATTGATGGCAAAGCTCTAATTCGAGTTGACAACATCGAAACACCGAAACACATTATATATAGGGTGAAGCAATTTGAATACTACACTATTACGCCAAACCTGGAACTTAATTGAAACTACTAGTGCTTGGGAACTTCTAGAAATTAGTGAGCCAGAATTAATTCAGCAGCTACTAGGGCGTTTAGATGCACAAAAGCCTCTGGCAGCTAGCGATCGCGATATCATCAACAGTTATCTTCATGACAAGATCAACTTGATTAAGGATACTGCCGAGTCGCGCCTAGTATCAGCATAAAAAAGCTATCAAGTCAATCAACTCGCCTAAATTTACCCAAGTCGTTAGTCGTTAGTCGTTAGTCGTTAGTGGAGTTCCTACTATATGAGGAACCTAAGCCTTCGTTACTTCCTACTTTCTACTTCTTACCAATCATAAATTAACGAGTGCGTAACATCAGTTAAGAAGCAATATCTAAATTTTGCGCCAAATTTGATAGCTTTGATTAATAACCCAAAATAGTTGTTTAATCCTGGCAGTTTGTAGTCGCAACAACTGATAACGATGACGAATCTGTTCAATATTGTGTCGTCCTTGATCAATGACTTCAGGAGCAGTTTTCAGCGAAATATTGAAATATTTATCATAATTAATCAAAATAGCAGTAATTTTGGTGATTAAACTTCTTAATTGCCAAATTCTCATAGCTATGTAAATATTTAACAAAGTAATTAAGAGATTAAAGGCAATAATTAAAAATATCATTAATTTGTTGCTCCCAAAGCCAGTTCAACTGGTCAAAATTGCATGAAACTGCTGGTTCTGAGTAATGGTCATGGAGAAGATCTAATCGCCATTCGCATTATAGAACGATTGCAACAGAATACCCCGAATTTAGAGCTAGCGGCATTGCCAATTGTAGGGCAAGGTCTGGCTTATAAAAGACTCTCAATTCCTCTGATAGGTAGAGTACAGCAAATGCCGTCAGGGGGATTTATCTATAAAGGTGGCAAACCACTATTGCAAGATCTTTACGGTGGCTTAGTCCAATTAACCATAGAACAATTAAAATTAGTACGTCTGTGGGGCAAGACTGGGGGGCTGATTTTAGCAGTGGGTGATATTGTTCCCCTACTCTTTGCCTGGTTTAGTGGAGCAAATTATGCTTTTGTGGGAACAGCCAAGTCAGAATATTATCTGCGGGATGAAACCAACTGGCTACCGCGAACGTCCTGGTTAGAGCGAACCATGAATTCGGTATATCTGCCTTGGGAGCGCTGGTTAATGAGCCGTAGACGATGTCAGGCGGTTTTACCCAGAGACAGTTTAACTACCAAAATTTTGCAACAGTACTCTATTCCTGCATATGATTTGGGTAATCCGATGATGGATAGTATAACTACTAAAAGCCAACCCAGAGCCTCAGGAGAACTAAATATTTTGTTGCTACCAGGTTCGAGAATGCCTGAAGCCCTGAGAAACTGGCAGCAAATTTTGATGGCAGTTTGGTCGGTAATCACAGCCTATTCTCAAGACAAGCTACCACAACTACAGTTTAGTGCAGCGATCGCCCCAGGGTTAGATTTAAAATCTTTTGTAGTCTATAGTGTAAGCCAGGGATGGCAGATGAAGTTTCAATATTCGCAAACTCTAACCTTGACCCAAAACAATTGCGAGCTGATTTTGACCCAGGAGCGTAATCATGAATTCTTTAAAATGAGTGACATAGCGATCGCTATGGCAGGAACCGCCACCGAACAGTTCGTGGGCTTGGGTAAACCAGCAATCATCTTTCCTGGGACAGGGCCACAATTTACTGCTGCTTTCGCTGAAGCACAATCGAGACTGCTTGGTTGTTCTATTACGATGGTTTCAGACAGCCAACAGGTTGGTCAGACGATACTGAATATGATTGATGATCAACAACTGTTAGAACGGATTCGTCTTAATGGAAAG
>JBCCDL010000671.1:0-3923 GCA_039030815.1 Cyanobacteria bacterium P01_A01_bin.83
GTCAGAAGTTACTGTCGCAGTTTCCCAGCTATCTTCCATAGATCTAAAGGTTCTATTGTCTACTCTGATTCAGGACAAAAATATATCGATTTTCTGGCAGGTGCAGGTGCATTAAATTATGGGCATAATAATGACTACATAAAACGGCAGGTTATGCATTATTTAGATGCCGATGCTATTACTCATGGTCTAGATTTTTACACATCTGCAAAAGAAAAGTTTTTGGCAAAGTTTGCGGAAAATGTGCTGACTCCAAAAAACCTGGATTATCGAATACAGTTCTGTGGACCGACAGGAACAAATGCTGTTGAAGCAGCTTTAAAGTTAGCCAGAAAAATCAAAAATAGAACAGGGATATTCTCCTTTATGGGAGCCTATCATGGAATGACATCGGGCAGTTTATCTGTTACTGGCAATACTACTATACGCTCAGGAATAAGAGGGACATCAAACAGTGTCACATTTATGCCTTACCCATATGGATTTATGGGAACGATTGACACAATACAGTATATGGAATCAGTACTAAATGATGTCAGTTCTGGCATTGAAAAACCAGCAGCAATCATATTTGAGACTGTACAAGCTGAAGGGGGAGTTATCGTAGCACCAATTGAATGGATGCAAAAACTCAGAAAGTTATGTGATCAGCATGACATCCTATTAATTTGTGATGACATTCAAGTTGGCTGTGGCAGGACTGGTCCTTTCTTTTCTTTTGAAAGAGCAAATATCGTTCCTGATATGGTGGTACTCTCAAAATCTATCGGTGGTTACGGTTTTCCGATGTCACTATTATTGATTAAGCAAGAGCTAGATATTTGGGAACCTGGTGAGCATAATGGCACTTTTAGAGGTAATCAACTGGCATTTGTAGGTGGAACAGCTGCTTTAGAATATAGAGAAAATACCCAACTTGAAAAGGATGTCAAAAATAAAGAGTCTTTTTTAAAAACTTTTCTAGATGAGAAGATCGCATCAATTAGTGAAGAAATAGGCATACGTGGAATCGGTATGATCTGGGGGATTGATCTTGCTAATTTTGGAGGAGCAATTTTAGCTAAAAAGATAGCTTCACGTTGTTTTGAATTGGGGTTAATAGTTGAACGAGTTGGTAGGAATGATACTGTCATCAAAATCTTACCACCCTTGACAATTGAAATATCTATTTTAGAAAAAGGTTGTTCAATTATCAAGCAAGCTTTTGATGAATGCTTAGTTTAAATACTCGATATCTTTTTGAATTGAATAGTATATTTTCTTGAGAGAATAAATAAAAATGTTGATTACGAAAACTAATACACATACCTCTGATAATTTAAATTTATTTTCAGATAAAATCTATTGGTTAAATAAACTAGCAGGAGAACTACCTGAGACAAACATCATAACTGATTATGTAAGACCGCAACTGTACAGAGCTAAAAATAAGTCTATAGAATTTGAACTTAATAATTACTTATCTCAAGCAGTCATTAAGCTCAGTAAAAGTTCTTATTATTCAATATACTTATTGCTATTGTCTGCATTTAATATTGTGCTTGAAAGATATACTGGTAATAATGATCTGATTGTAGGAATACCTATTTATAGACCAGAAGGTATTGAAAATTCCAATAATACAATTCTACCTCTGCGAATTAATTTAACGAAGGAACTCACATTTAAAGATTTACTAATTCAAGTTAAAAATAATACAATCGAGACTTATATTCATCAAAATTATTCTTTTGATGAATTAGTTAACTTATTAAAGTTATCACCAAGTCATAATCGTCATCCCATTTTTGATATTGTTGTTTTATTAGAAAATATTCATAATTACGATCAAATTACAAAATCAAACAACGATCTGACACTCTCTTTTATAGTAAATGGTCATAGTATAAGAGGTAAGATCGATTACAGCGAATCCCTCTTTCAAGAAGAAACTATAAAGTTAATCAGCAAATATTATATTAATGTTATCGAATGTGTGGTTAATCAGCCCCAAATTAAAATATCAGACGTTACTTTCCTGAAGGAGGAAGATCAGTATCAGCTATTAGAAAATTTTCATGATAATCGTCAGGCTTATCCGATAAAACAAACAATTAATCAATTATTTGAAAACCAAGTTGAACATACTCCTGATAACATTGCTGTTGTTTGTAAGGATACTAAATTAACCTATCAGGAGCTAAATGCAAAAGCCAACCAACTAGCTGTATTTTTACAAAAATTAGGCTTGAAAAAAGGAGAGTTTGTTGGCATTTTTAAAGATCGAGACATAAATTTCCTAATCGCTATTCTCGCTATATATAAAGCAGGTGGAGCTTATATACCTATAGATAGCACCTATCCACTGAATAGAATCAAATATATGCTATCTAATAGTGAAATTACGTTTCTCTTGACAGATTACTTCTCCCTAAATATTTTGCCTGAAGTTGTAGCCAGTTGTTCTAAATTAAAATATATTACCTGTTTAGATGTTAAGCCTCATAATTTAGTAGAATCTAAAATAGCTAAAGTAAATGTATACGATCAACTTGATTTCCATAATTTGCCGCAGTCAAATCTAGAGGTAATTAACGAAGCGATTGATCCAGCTTACATTCTCTATACGTCGGGTTCAACTGGATTGCCCAAGGGCGCAATAGTTAGACATGATGGAGCCATTAATCATATCTATGCTCAATTCGATCAATTAGAATTAGGCGAAGAATTTACTTTTCTTCAAAGTGCGCCCTCATCGACAGATATTTCCGTCTGGCAATTTTTAGCACCTCTTCTTATTGGTGGTAAAACAGTCATAGTAGATATTGAAACTGTGGCTTTTGCAGAGAAACTATTTAAGGTATTGAAATCGGCACAAGTTACAGCTGTCGAGTTGGTACCAGCATTATTTAAGGTCTTACTAGAATATAGTTCTCAACTATCGCTTGAGGAACGAGAATTACCAGATTTACAATGGATGATTCTCTCGGGGGAATCGATCGCAATTAGATGGATCAATAAATGGCTTGAAATCTATCCGCAGATCAAAATAGCTAATGCTTATGGTCCGACTGAAGCTGCGGATGATATTACACAGTTTATCGTTGACCAACCTATTTCTGAAAACCAACGCACAATTCCCATTGGCAAACCATTAGCTAACTTAAATCTTTATGTTCTAGATCGCTCAATGCAGTTGTTACCGATAGGTGCACCAGGAGAAATTTGCGTGTCGGGAATTGGTGTCGGTGATGGTTATTGGAAAAATGAAGCCAAAACCAAAGCCAGTTTCGTTGCTAATCCCTTTAATAATCAATTGCTGGACTCCCACAATCATGATGTGATTTACAAAACTGGAGATTTAGGTAGATGGCTGACGGACGGCAATATAGAATTTCTCGGACGTATCGACCATCAGGTGAAGATTCGCGGTTTTAGAATTGAACTAGGGGAAATTGAAGCCTGTTTGAGTCAGCACTCAAATGTACGTGAGAATATAGTGGTTACTCATCAAGAAGAAACGGGTGTGCAATTAATTGCCTACCTGGTGGCAAAGGAAGAATCAGTTCCCACTGTTAAGGAATTGCGGAGTTTCTTGAAAGAAAAGTTACCCGACCACATGATTCCTTCTGCTTTCATAATGCTAAAAAGATTGCCCATAGCACCTAGCGGCAAGATCGATCGCCAAGCCTTACCAGCACCAGAAAAAGAAGCCAGTCGCGAACAGGAATATGTAGCACCGAGTAACCAAAGTGAAGAAATAATTGTCAAGATCTTCGCTTCTGTTCTTGATCTGAAAAATGTGGGAATTCTCGATAACTTTTTTGAGTTGGGCGGACATTCTCTATCGGCTACTCAAGTTATTTCTCGTTTGCGACAAGAGTTTGAAATTGAGTTTCCGCTGCGGATTCTGTTTGAAAAACCGACGGTAGCCCAATTAGCAA
>JBCCDL010000672.1:0-3914 GCA_039030815.1 Cyanobacteria bacterium P01_A01_bin.83
CCGACCGCAAAAGCAGTCAGTGCAGTCTGATTGGATGCGGCACCCACACTGTTAACTTGATTTTTGACTACGCCAAAATCAATTAAAACCAGCTTGTTATCAATTTCACGACGAATAATATTGGCAGGCTTAATATCTCGGTGGATGACTTTTTGGGCGTGGATGTCTCGAAGAATCACCAAAACCTCTTGAAGAACTTGTCTGGCTTTGGCTTCGTTTAAGACACCTTCCTTTTTAACTTCTTGCTGTAGATTATTTCCCTTGACAAATTCCTGAATTAAATAAAACTGCTGGCGATCTTCAAAATAGTCCAACAGTCTTGGTATTTGCGGATGATTGCCAACTCGACCCAAAGTTTTTGCTTCGCGCTCAAATAGCTCTCGTGCCATCGAAAGAAAATTAGGATTATCTGTATTGGGTCTTAGCTGTTTGATCACACACAATGGCTTCCCAGGTAGAGCCAAATCCGCTGCCAAAAAAGTAGCTCCAAAACCGCCTTTTCCTAGACCTTTAACTAGATGATATCGACCATGTAAAAGCAGCTTAGAACCACAAGCTTTACATAATTTGGACTTAGGATGATTTACTGGTCTGGGACAGGATGGATTAAGGCAATAGCTCATTCAAAATACCCACAAGGCTCTGTCTAACAAAGAAGTCATAAAAGCGAAAAGCTTTGATATATATAGCTGATCTTAAGTTCGCTCATATTTGTATCAAGCTATTTCCTCCCCAGCATATCCTACATTTTTCAAAATCAGTTGAGGGGAAATAATTATTGCTTTAGTTAGCTGGTGATTGAGACTTTAATTTCTTTCTGATAGCTGATTAAAGCAATGGTTTTGGTCTTGGCACTTCAAAAGCCAATAATTCTCTAAAACTTGGATGGTCACTCTTGCCCTATTGCCGACATTGAAAAGATAGCAACAACTTTGGCAAAACCACTCACATCGTAATTTAGACACCGAACCAACTCAAAAAAAGTTCTATTTCCAGCGATCTGCGCTAATCCGAGCCGATTCTTGAGTTAAATTATTAGTCAGTTCTTGATTTTGAGAAGCTGACTGTGATGCCTGAATAATTATAAAGCCGATAATTAGACAGAAAAATAAATCGACACTTACTTTACTTATTTCTTGCATTTTTTTCTACTCTGTATGACTCCTTGTGACAAATATAGCTGCGAATTTTTACTGATGGCATATCTAAAAGAAAAAAATGACCATAACTTTATATAAATCGGCGAATATTAAGCTAAGTATTAAGACATGAGCTTATTTTGAGCTATTTTTTAGCTATTACATGTTACAAAATTTAATCGTTTAATCGGCAAATGAGGAAGGTTTGGATCAATGCCTGTGTATTTATATTGGGGTGAAGATGACTTTGCGATCGCCAAGACCGTAGCAAAATTACAGAACCAAGTCCTCGACCCTAACTGGATGCAGTTTAACTATCACTCCTTAGCAGGGGATCAACCTGAAGCGGTAATCGAGGGGTTGAATCAAATCATGACTCCTGTATTTGGCATGGGAGACAGAATGGTGTGGCTAGTTGATACCAATCTTTGTCAACAAAAACCAGCCAATGATACCTTGTCGGAATTGGAACGTACCTTAAAAGTAATTCCCGAAACAGCTCATTTATTATTAACTACTAGCAAGAAACCTGATGGAAGATTAGCGACCACTAAGTTATTACGGAAATATGCCCAGATCAAAGAGTTTAGCCTGATTCCGCCCTGGAAAACCGATTTAATCATGGCTCAGGTTAAGCAGGTGGCTCAGGAAATGAACCTCAAATTAACTCAAAAAGCGATCGCTACCTTGGCAGAATCCATCGGCAATAATACTAGGCAACTGTGGAATGAACTAGAAAAACTGAAAATATACTGGGGTGATAATAGCCAGCCTTTAGATGAGCAAACCGTAGTAAAATTAGTATTGTGCAATACTCAAAACAGTCTTCAGCTAGCCGCTGCTATTAAGAATGGCAAAACCGATCAGGCTCTGGGATTAGTTACAGATTTGATTAATCGTAACGAGCCTGCACTTAAGATTCTGGCTACTTTAATCGGACAATTTCGCACCTGGACTATTGTACGACTGATGCAGCAAGCAGGAGCAACAGACAAAAAAGCGATCGCTTCTGCTGCGGGAATCGCCAATCCCAATCGACTTTACTTTATTAATCAAGAAATTCAGCAGACAACTAGCAAACAGCTCTTGGCAACTTTGCCCAAACTTTTGGAACTTGAATATAGTCTCAAATCTGGCTCTGATGCACTCTCTGCCCTGCAAACTGCCATCATTGAACTGTGTCTGATATTTCAATAACCTTGGCGTTAACAGTAGTAAATCATCTCTAAAAGTAAGAACAGTTTTTCCTATAGTTCACTACTAACAGTTTAAAAAAACAAATTAAATCAAGTTTTTGCAATAATTTGTTACAAAATTGACTATTATGTTTACGTAAGTTAACAAAGCAACGGAGAAATATCTGTGCCATTTACTATCGATTCAGCTCGCAACATCTTCTCAACTAACACGTTAACTGCTGATGCGGTTCCAGCATTAACAGCTAGATTTAACCAGCTTAGTGCAGAAGATCAACTTGCTTGGATTTGGTTTGCTTATCTGGAAATGGGTAAAACTATTACTGTCGCTGCTCCTGGAGCTGCTAATATGCAGTTTGCCGAACCAACCATCGAAGCGATTAAAGCCATGAGTTTTCAAGAGCAATCTCAAGTAATGTGCGATTTAGCTAACCGTGCGGACACCCCCATTTGTAGAACTTATGCAACTTGGACTCCCAATATTAAACTCGGTTTTTGGTACAGGCTGGGAGAATTGATGGAACAAGGAGTAGTAGCGCCTATTCCTGAAGGATATAAACTTTCTGCCAATGCCAATGCAGTTTTGGTAACACTCCAAGGATTAGATTCGGGTCAGCAAATCACTGTACTAAGAAATACAGTGGTTGATATGGGCTTTGATACTGGAAAGATGGAAAACTTTACTCGCGTAAGCGAACCCGTAGCTCCCCCTGTGGACATGTCCCAGCGGACGCAAGTAAATATTCAAGGCGTTACCAATCAGACTGTTTTGAATTACATGAACTTATTGAACGCTAACGATTTTGACGCTTTAATTAAGTTATTTGCCGAAGATGGGGCATTGCAACCACCCTTCAAAAGACCTATTGTTGGTAAAGATGCGGTTCATAAATTCTTCATCGAAGAATGTCCTAATCTTAAATTAGCGCCTGAAAGAGGAGTAGAAGAACCTGTAGAAGATGGCTATACTCAAATCAAAGTTACAGGAAAAGTACAAACACCTTGGTTTGGTGCTGGTGTAGGGATGAACATGTCTTGGCGCTTTTTGATTAATTCTGAAAACAAAATCTTTTTTGTCGCTATTGATTTGTTGGCATCACCTCAGGAGTTGCTCAAGCTAGCTCGTTAACCAAATAACTACCAAACATTTGGTAGAGAGAATCTTCTTTACAACTTCAAAACCTCATTCTTTCTATTGCATGTGGTTTTGAAGTATGATAATTGTATTCAAAAATATATAAAATTACGGATCAAATTTAATTTCAAAAGTGAGTAAAACAAAATTGTCTTTAGTGGAGGAAACAATCGCTAAAAAAGCTTTACAAACAGCTTATTCCAGAGAAACTTCGGCTTTAATTGCTAAGGTAAGAGAGCGCTGTGGGTCAATTAATAGTTTGGAAGATCTATGGTGGCTGCACGATTTGTTAAGCACCAAAAGGTATGAAATAGATGGTAAATATAGCTATGATGCTGCAACTATGGTGTTTGATTTTGCCGACTTAGTAAAACAAGGGTGGCTTAGTCTTGAAGATTTAAAAGGATTAAATCCGACAACACTCTCGAAAATAGCTGCTCTGGC
>JBCCDL010000673.1:0-3913 GCA_039030815.1 Cyanobacteria bacterium P01_A01_bin.83
ACAAAGAGAAACATTGTCTGAAGAAAATAAGGGGCAAAAATCAAAAATTGAACAATTAGAAGCAGAAATTCGCTCAATTCTTAGTAAATCTAGTGATGCAGATGCCAAAATAGCTCGTTTGTCAGAGTTCCAAGAAGAGTTACAACTAAAAACTAAAGAAATTCAAAATTTTCAATCAGAAATTACTGCTCAAAAAGAAAACATATCTAGACTAACTACGGATTTAAAAAATAAAGAGCAGTCTGCAAAGCAAAAAATTAGTGAACTAAACGCTGATTTACAGAAAATAAATGCGGAAAATAATCGTTACAGAGAAAAAATAGAATTAGCTAACCAAAAAAGTGCGGAAGCTAACGTTCAAAAAGAACAAATAAATCAATTGATTAAGGATATAGAAGATAATAAAAGAGAAAATCAAGAACTACAATCTGAAAAAATAAAGCTAACAGCAGAACTTTCTAGCTTAAGCACACAATTGAAAGAAGAACGTAAATCGACGCAGGAAAAATCAGATTTACTAAAAGATATAGAACAAAAATTTGCTGACACTTTTGAAGTTCTATCTTCTAGAGCTTTACAACATAATAATAAACAATTTCTTGAAGTAGCTAAAGAAACTTTTGCTAATATACATCACTCTTCTCACAATAAAATTAATAATTTAGTTTTGCCTTTAAATAAATCTCTTGAAGAATTTCAAAAACAAATTAGAGACATTGAAAATGCGCGACAAGAAGATAGAGGTCAGATTTCAGAAAAATTAGAATCAGTTACTCTGGCTCAATTACAACTCCAAGCTGAAACTGCCAATTTATCAAAAGCTTTACGACAGCCTATAGTTCGAGGTAGATGGGGAGAAGTACAATTGAAGCGTGTGGTAGAAATGTCAGGAATGCAAGAGCATTGCGATTTTACTATCCAAGAAACTGTCCATACTGAAGATGGTTCACTTCGACCAGATTTAGTCGTCAAGCTTCCTGGTAAAAAACAAATAATTGTAGATTCTAAAGCCCCTTTAAAATCATATTTAGAAGCTATAGAAGTTCAAGAAGAATCGATACAACTTGAGTATTTAAAAAATCACGCTGGACATATTCGTACTCATATCAAACAACTTAGTTCCAAAAATTATTGGCAACAATTTGAGCAAACACCTGAATTTGTAATTATGTTTTTACCAGGTGAAGTATTTTTTAGTGCCGCTCTTCAGCAAGATCCGAGATTGATTGAATTTGGTATAGAAAAAAAAGTGATTTTAGCAACACCAACAACCTTAATTACACTCTTAAAAACCATAGAGTATGGCTGGAGACAGGAAATAGTTGCAGAAAATGCTCAAGCAATTGGTAATTTGGGGCAGGAATTATATGATAGGTTTATTAAATTTACTGATCATCTAATCACTGTCCGAAAAAAACTCGATGACACCGTTAAAGCCTATAATACGACAATAGGATCTTATGAATCTCGACTTCTTGTTACTGCTAGAAAATTTCAAGCAATAGGAGGTTATGGAGATAAAGAAATGGAAAATGCCAAACTCATCGAACGTTCTGTAAAGCCATTAACACAAGAATACAATTCAAAAACATGAATAATTTAACTAATCTAGATGAAACTCGAATCAAAACTTTATTTAAAGAAGCTCTTGTTGAAGTAATAGAAGAAAATCAAGAATTAGTAAGCTCTATTCTGATAGACGCTTTGGAAGACATAGGGTTGTCTCGCGCAATTGAAGAAGGAGAAACAAGTAAAACTGTCAGTCGAGATGAAATATTTAAAGTGTTGAGTGGGGAATAGTGAAAACAGAATTTAAGGATAGTTTTCTCAAAGATATTCGCTCTATTAAAGATAAAAATTACTCTCGTGTCTCAAACAATTTATTCTTACAGTGGAAAGCGTAGATAATTTAAGTCAAATTCCTAATCTCAAAAAGCTTAAAGGACAAAAGAATAAAGTTTATTATCGTTCGAGAATTGGCAACTATCATGTGGGATTAATTATTAAACAAAATATCGTAATTTTTGTTCGTTTCCTCAATCGCAAAGAAATTTATCGCTATTTTCCATGATAAGACTACGAAGTAGCAGCAATTGCGATCGCTTTTTTTAAGATAATACTGCAATAGTAACTTAATCGTTATCTTTAGCTTCGATTATTTAAGACTTCTTGCACTAAAACGGTGAACAGCACGGTGTCCGATACGAACTACCCAAGTTTGAGCATGAGGACATTTTGCCAAAAGTTTCTGGGAGGCTGTTAAAGTATCATCAGCTATAGCAAAAGTACCAGTTTCAATATCGATCGCCACAATTTTGCCATAATTATCGGCTTCTACTTGAGGACGTATTGTGGATTCATAGATTTCATCGCCACGTCTAGCAAATTCTTCTTTACTGTAGAGTGGTCGTCTAATCACCATAATGTTTTGAATTTGGTTTTACTTTTAACTTCATTTTAACGAACAAACTAAAGCGATCTCTCATAATTTTAATAATGAAATCGACACTGAGCGATTAATATTGCCTCTTTTTCTACTGCATAAACTAGACGATGTTCTTTAGTAATTCTTCTAGACCAAAAACCAGACCAATTATATTTCAGTGGTTCGGGATCGCCAATTCCAGAATAAGGATTTCGTTTGATATCTTTAATTAGAGTATTGATACGTTTAAGGACTTTTTTATCTGTTTTCTGCCAATATAAATAATCCTCCCAGGCTCGTTCGGCAAATATCAGCTTCATTCCTCTACTAATTCCCGTTCTGTTCCACCTCCAGAACGAAGTTCATCGATCGCATCATTTAATCTATCTGCATTATTTTTACTAGATAATAGATGAAAGGTTGCCTCATAAGCTTTAAAATCATCCAAACTCATCACTACTACCGATGGTGCATTTTGCCTAGTGACGATTATCGGAGTGCGATCTGCTTCAATTTGGTTGAGATATCCAGCCAGCTTTTGCCTAAATTCTGTGTAAGTAACAGTATCCATAGTTAAATAGTTGCCGTATGTACATATCATTGTACATATGTTAAGTGGAATATAGCAATAGAGTGATTAAAGCGATCTCACTTGTTTAAATTCTTCGACAATACTATTTTGAGTTTTAGATATAATGATAATCGTTATCAAAAACTCTCGTTATGATTATCGCTATAGCCAGTCCCCCAGGTGCGGGTAAAACTTACTGGATTTATCAACAAATAGCTCAAACCAATAAACCTGTAGGTTATTTCAGTCCTCAAACCGATTCCGTACCCATTGATGCCACATATTTGCAAAGTAAATATCCCCAACTCAAGCTTTATCAGACAGGAGAAGAAGCGGAATTAGATAAAACCATTACTTATATTGAAATTCCTTGGTATTTAGATTTAGCAGGAATTGAACCTTTACTGCAAACTTTCAACTCCCATCGAGTAGCCATAATCCCAGACGATAAAGATAGTAAAGAATTAAAGACTTGGGCGGATGAAATTATTCCAGGAGATCGCATCACTAAGCTAAATACAGCTTTACAGATTCATCGGGGAATATTGACAGGGGAAATTTTAGATTTTGATAGTCTGGCTACTTTTTGGCTGGAACTTACCCAAGGTGCTTATGGTGAGGTAGTTCGGGCAAAGGGAATCTTCGATTTAGTGGACGGACAAATTTATTATGGTGATTTTATGCCAGGTAGACCCGAATTAGAGTTTGAACCGTTAGATTTGCCGCGTTGGTTAGATGGTAAACCAGATCGCCAGAGCGGTTTTGAAATCGTGGGTAGTAATTTAGATAAGGCTGAAATTGCCCAAACCGTCCGAGATTGCTGTGTTCCCGAATCGGCAATTAATTATTACCAACAACAAGTAAAAGAATCTTTAGCAACGGAATTAGAAGTAGAGGTAGTATGAAAATAGCAGTAA
>JBCCDL010000674.1:0-3901 GCA_039030815.1 Cyanobacteria bacterium P01_A01_bin.83
CTGGGCAGCAAAAGCTGCTTTTAACTCTGCTACCTGAGCATATTTAGGCAACACTACTTTTTCGAGATCGTTGTGTAGTAGCTTGCCAATTTCCTGGCTATTGCGCTGATTAATCGCCTGTAGTATCGGGCTAGAATGTACCTGGGTGGTACGAGATTGAATTCCTGCTGCATCGGAGATATAGGTATCACCATATTGTTGACGATAGGTTTGATATGCCCAGGGTGTAGAAACGCTAAGATTGCTATATTTTGCCAAAACTACCCATATATCCGCCAAATGATTGATTTTATCCAGTTTTTCTCCCCTGCCTGTAGCGATCGCCGTTCCCCCAGAGATACAAAAAGGAATATCGGAACCAATTTTAGCAGCTATATCTTCTAATTCGGGTTGTGTTAAGCCTAATTCCCACAAGAGATCCATCCCCACAATCACAGCCGCCGCATTACCCGAACCACCAGCCAAACCCGCAGCTACAGGAATATTTTTCTCTATGTGGATACTGACTCCACCATAATTGGCATACACATCAGGGAAAAGATTGCACATCAACTGTGCCGCCCGATAAGCCAGATTAGTCTCATCGGTAGGTACTTGAGGATGATTGCAATGAATATAAATATCTTCAGTGTCGCTGGGTTGAATATCGATGCGATCTGCTAAGTCGATACTTTGCAAAATCATTACCAACTCATGAAATCCGTCAAGGCGATCGCCAATTATCTCTAGGTAAAGATTGATTTTTGCAGGGGCAATTAAGGAATATGATTGCATATCATTCTGAATACTATACTGGCATAACCTACTTACTATATAACGTCAGTTCCTACAATTCTTAAGTTTAATAATCAATTATTATTACTTGCTCTATTTATTATAGAAAGCTAAAAGCTAATGACTACAAATAGTATTATTAAGTATGTCGTTTTTTGCTCGGCAACTTCGAAAACGTCGAATTTGTTAACAAATAAAACAAATTCGACAGCTTGTCTTTTGAATTCTGGGCTTGATTTAGGCATTTATTAAATGTCTGTACTATCTATCTTTAACTAAAGTTAAATGGCAACCTTACAACAAGTCTTATTAGTTAGCTGGTTTTCAATCGTGTCAATTTTTTTGCCTTGTGATTCTACTTTTGCCACCTCTCTACCAAATATTTCGGATGTTTTCAATACTGGTATAGATAATATTCGTCAGCAAAATTATCCACAAGCTTTAATCGATTTTACCCAGGTAATTGAGCATCAAGAAGATTTTGTTAGTGCTGCATATAGTAATCGCTGCTTAGTGAATCTACAGCTACAAAATTATGCTGCTGCTAAATCAGACTGTATCGGTGCTATTCAAGATAATTCGAGTAACCGTGAAGCTCAACTTAATTTGGGATTAATTTACTATCGTCAAGGAGAATACGCACAAGCGATCGCTCATTACGAACTAGTAATTCAACAGGACAAGTTAGATTATCGTGCCTATTACAATCGAGGTTTGAGCTATCAAGCCTTGAACAACTATCAAAAAGCGATCGCCAATTATTATCTAGCTTTGCTTCACTCTCGGGACTTAAATCCTGAATCAAAAAGCTCGATTTATAATGATCTAGCTTTAGCCTATATGATGCTATCTAAGAATGAGTCAGCTATATTCAACTTGGAACGAGCGATCGCTTTGGATGCTAATAACTATAGTGCTTATTACAATCGAGGTTGTGCTTATCATCAACAAGGAAAATATCAAGTAGCAATTAAAGATTTTTCCCGAACAGTTCAATTAAAACCAGATTTTACGCAAGCATATATTCATCGAGGAATCCTGAATCATCAAATAGGCGCAGTCGATAATGCTTTCGATGATTTAAATTTGGCTTTAAAACAATATCACCAACAAGGGAATAGTGAACAATACGATTTAGTCAATAATCTTAAACAACAACTTCTTTATACCCAACCAAATCAGATAGTTTAAATTGATCATGTAAATCTACATATACCCCGTGTGCAACTTTTTTTGAGTCATTGATTTCATTGGGTTTCAGAAACATGAATTTACTTGAAATCTACTGAAAGTCTTATTCTCTCGTAGAAAGTTGCACACCACGTTACATATAGCAATTCTAAATGATTTGTAAAAACTTATTCTGCCTACATGGGTTGAACCGAAGGGTTCCTTTGTGCCCTCTGCACGTCACGCCTTGCCTACTAATATTTTTCACAACTTATGTTTCCTAGACAAATAGTTGTCCTGGGATTCGATAAAATAATCCAGAGACCAAGTAGGAATTAGAGGCTATATGGTAAAACGACGAATTGCAGACATTTTAAAGCAGGGAAAACCTGATGAATCCGTAACTATTCAGGGCTGGGTACGTACTAAGCGAGAATTAAAAGGCTTTGCTTTTGCGGAGGTCAACGATGGCTCATACCTAGCAGGTTTGCAAGCAGTTTTAGATGCCGATTTACCAGATTATGAAGCAGTACTAAAGCAGCTAGCAACTGGGGCTGCGGTAGAAATTAGCGGTCAGTTGGTGGAGTCTCCAGGGAAAGGACAAAAAATTGAAATGAAAGCAGAGTCAGTGATCGTATATGGCACTGCCGATCCTGAAACCTATCCTTTACAAAAAAAACGTCACTCTTTTGAGTTTTTGCGTACTATTAGCCATTTGCGATCGCGTACCAATACTTTGGGGGCAGTGTTTCGGGTGCGTAATGCCTGTGCCACGGCAATTCATCAGTTTTTTCAGGAGAAGAATTTTCTCTGGATTCATAGTCCGATTATTACTGCAAGTGACTGTGAGGGGGCAGGAGAACTATTTACTGTTACTAACTTGGACTTAAATAACCTGCCGCAAAATGAGCAGGGGGAAGTTGATTATACTCAGGACTTTTTTGGTAAACCTGCTTACCTTACCGTTAGCGGACAGCTTCAGGCAGAAGTGATGGCAATGGCATTTCAAAATGTTTATACTTTTGGTCCCACTTTTCGCGCGGAAAACTCTAATACTTCCCGTCATTTGGCTGAGTTTTGGATGGTGGAACCTGAAATGGCTTTTTGCGACCTGGAGGGGGATCAGAATTTAGCCGAGGAGTTTCTTCAGTATATTTTTAAATATGTTTTAGAGAATTGCAGCGACGACCTGGAATTCTTTAACAAGTGGGTTGATAAGTCAGTGTTGGCAAATGCTGAAAATATTGTTAGTAATGAGTTTGAGCGAGTTACATATACTAAAGCAATCGAACTCTTGGAGAAAGCCAAGCAAAAATTTGAGTTCCCTGTAGAGTGGGGCATTGATTTACAGTCAGAACATGAACGCTATTTAGCCGAGAAGCTATTTAAGAAACCTGTGATTGTAACCAACTATCCTAAAGATATTAAAGCTTTTTATATGCGTCTTGATGAAGGAGAAAAAACCGTCTCGGCAATGGATGTACTTGCCCCTGGTATTGGTGAAATCATTGGTGGTTCTCAAAGAGAAGAACGTCTTGATGTTTTAGAACGCCGAATTAAGGAAATGAATATTGAGGCTGATGATATTTGGTGGTATTTGGATCTGCGTCGCTATGGTACTGTGCCTCATGCGGGCTTTGGTTTGGGCTTTGAAAGATTGGTGCAGTTTATGACTGGAATGACCAACATCCGTGATGTAATTCCTTTTCCTAGAACTCCTTTGAGTGCTGACTTTTAAATATGGTTAATGTTGATCAAATATTTGTTGAGGGCGAAGTTTATATTTATTTCGCTCTTTTTTATTATTTACTGAAACAATAAAAATAAGCCCTGGCTAAAATAAACGAAGTCACCGCAGGCACTGTCTTCTTAAGGCAGTGTAACGGTGACCAGGACTTGAACATTAAGTTTAGAATTAGTGAGAGAGAAAAGAAGAAGGAAAATTTAGTAACCGTAA
>JBCCDL010000675.1:0-3892 GCA_039030815.1 Cyanobacteria bacterium P01_A01_bin.83
ATGATCAAGCGATCGCGGAATACGTCATAATAGCCGTTACCCGTCTTCCGTGGCTTAATTAAACCTGCTTGCTCAACTAAGTTAACAGGATAACGTTTTTGTTCAACTAAGTAACGATAAAGAGTTTCCCATCCCGCAGGGGCATAACCAAGCTGAAAATTACTAATAGTTGTCTCTTCAATGTTTCTTTGTTGCCGCAGATAAGTTAAGGCTACTTCTCCCTGAGACTGATAGAGAGCATGTTTGAAAAAACTAGCAGCCAGGGCAACAACTTCATATAGCTGCTCTTTCAAAGTAACTTGACGCTGAATTTCCTGTCTTTGTTCAGGTTCAACCGTCTTAATTTCCACCTGATAACGCCGTGCCAAATCCAGCACAACTTCGGCAAAAGACTGTTTGCCAATCTCCATCAGAAACTTATAACTATTCCCCGACTCCCCACAGCCAAAGCAATGATAAAACTGCTTATCCTGACTGACGCTAAAGCTAGGGGTTTTCTCGTTGTGAAAGGGACACAAACCCCAAAAGTCTTTACCTCGTTTGCGTAACACAACATGCTCTGAGATGACATCAACAAGATCAACTCGTTGCTGTACTTCTTCAATGGTATCGGGATGTAGACGAGGAATCACTTATGAATCTGATAGGTGGCTTTACTGGTAATTCACATCATAATCAATTTTGAGTTCAGCAGTTGCTTGTAACTTCTCAAAAAGAAGCAATTGCAATTTTCTTAATGGTACAAATGTTTGCTTTATTCAAAGCGATCGCTTTGATTGCACTTTAGTTTTCTTCTGTAATCTTAATTTATTTTGCATCATTGCAAATTTTTGAGCTGCAATGATCAACGCTACTAGTTAAATAGTACTTTGCTACCCACTTTATTTTAATATTTTGCTAACAAATTATCTGGCAGTTTCACTTATTAGCAATAAACCCATTAGTACCCAAATAATTTATTCATTAAAGTTTTAGAATGCAACATATTAAGGTCTTCAACAAATAAAAATAATTAAAAAGTTATTGCCGATTAAGCTGGTAAAGATAACTGTTTTATCATCAAAAATAACTTAGTTAAAAAAGTTTGGGCAATTAAATATTATTTTTGCAATTTACCGCAAAACTCTCTCCAGATATAGACTTTATAAAAAATATATTGCCTAAAATTATCAATTCTTTTTCCTTAAATTAGCATTTCTGGCAAAAGTAAAAGTTTTTATTAAGCTTTTAGTCTAAACTATTAAATGTATGGAGATACGCAAGTATTTATGACGACATAACAGCTAAATGACACCATAGCTGGATCAAAATATGCTGCAAAAAGATTGAGATAAATTTTCTTTTTGTAGTAACTCAAGATGCAACAAAATAATACATTTTTACTCACACACTATTATCACTAAATTAACTCATGAACTTAGAAGCAAGTAGTTCTCAATTAGACTCATTTGAAGTAGTTGAACTCGATTTCACATCAGAACCAACAGCAGAAGAATTAATTAATCTAACGGATGAAGATATTGATCTGAGGGATAGTTTGGATCTCGCTAGTTTAGATCACGACCATCTACATGATTCAGACCACAATCACGAAGAGATATTGTTTGAGAACTTCGATTTCTTTACTACCACTGGCAGGAAGTGGTCTCAACCAGGAGGATTGGGAAGTCCCGTCAATATTACCTATAGCTTTAATGACTTTGGTAACTTTAACGGTATCAGTGCCGAAGAGGCTAGAGCGTCCCTAGTCGAAGGCTTTAATTTGTGGTCATCCGTGGCGCCCCTCAATTTTACCGAGGTAGAAAATAGTGCCGACTCTCAAATTATCATCTCTCAAGACTCTATTGATGGTAGAGGTGGAACCCTGGCATTTGCCTTTTTTCCTAGCAATGGGGATATTACCTTTGATGCTGATGAAAACTGGACACCTGGGACATTTCTAGAAACGGCAGTTCATGAAATTGGTCATAGCTTAGGTTTGGGTCATGAGGATGAAAGTGAGGCAATTTTAAATCCTTCAATTCAAAATCGCTTTGATGGTCTAGGCGGTAGTTTCTTATTACAAGACGATATAGAGGGGGTTCAAAGTCTATATGGCAGCGGCATTGGTTCGGTTAATGTTTTGGGAGGTGATTTATCTGAGTCAGAATCAGTCGCTACTGGAGATATTGGTACCGAAGGAGATGATACTCTAATTGGCAACAATGAAGCTAATCAAATTGTTGGCTTGGGTGGTAATGACTATATAGAAGGTCGTTTTGGCATCGATAGTATTGATGGTAATGAAGGAGTCGATACTGTTTCTTATGACTATAGTTCATCCAGCTTTACTTGGGATATGAACACCGATACCCTCATTTTTGGGAATGGTGCCACCGAGACTATTAGGAACGTGGAAAATGTCGTAGGCTCTCAAGGTGACGATCGCATTACGGTCAATGGTGATGATAACACTATTTCTGGTAGCGGTGGTGCAGATACCTTCGTCTTCGGTTCTCTTGACGGTAGTGTAGATGTAATCACAGACTATTCTTTTGCTGAAGGCGATCGCATTGAGGTTGTGAGTTCTGGTTTTGGTGCAGGGAATATTAATTACGATGCTAATTCAGGCGGCTTGTTCTATCAAGAGCAGCAGTTTGCCATTTTAGAAGATATACCAGACGTTGATTCAGTATCATCAGGATTTATCATTACTTAAACCGCATCTAATTTGAAACCAGGAGTTTTAAAGTTAACTGCTCGTAAGTAGCGAGTAGCGAGTAGCGAGTAGCGAGTATGTCTTGCCATTTAACTTGCTTCGTTGCCAATTTAAAAACTACGGTTTTCTATGTAGACGAGGTTTAATTAGACTGTTACAGCCGTTTTCAGTATTGGTATTATATCATTTCAGTTTTTAACCAAGACAGATAATTTATTGGTTCTAGCTCTTAGCTCTTAGCTTTTAGCTATAAGTTATCTGTGTCAATCAAAAAGTAAACTGATATTAGATAAGCGATGGGGAGGCTTTAGTTTCCCCACGTGCTTTTCTTTTGATTTTGAACTTGCGTTAGTTTGTTTTTTATTAACTGCGATCGCTAATTTAAAAGATGTAATTAAACTTATACTTGAATGAAAATGAGCCGACAAAGATGCTAACTGGCTGCCTTGAGGCGAGAAAGTTCACCCATGATTATCTTTAGTCAGTCAAATTTTCCCTTATTATTCCCGATTGTTTTATAGATTATATTCATTGAATAATAAGACTTGTCTTTAATTATGAAAATTAATTTATCTATAATTACTCTCTCAATCGGACTTACCTTATCCATCGCGGCTTATGCTGGCATTGCCGAAGCTAGAGCATCTAATAATACTGTTGTAAGTTTTTCGTCATACGTTGTTACCCTCTAACAACCAACAATTAACAATCAACCACTAGCCATACTCACAACATCCTCAAAAGATTCGCCTAATTTGGAAGAAAAGACTCAGAGGTAAACAAATGGTCGATATATCTACAACCTATTTAGGTAAGACATTGCGATCGCCTTTAGTAGTTGGTGCTGCTGCACCTCTAACCGAAGATATTAGTAATGTGAAACGTCTGGAAGATGCAGGAGCATCGGCAATAGTCCTACATTCGCTATTTGAAGAACAACTACTAGAAGAACGCTACGCTCTTTATCATCATCTTGCCCATAATGCCGAAAGCCATCCAAACTTACAATCCTTACTTTAATTTGGCTAATCGTTAGTCGTTAGTTGTTAGTCGTACCCCTGTTAAGGTGAGCGTTTGTACTAAGACAATTTAGTAATATTCAACGAAATAAAAGGGTTATCAAAAATTTTTTTGATTCGTAGAGTGGGCATTGCCCACCCTACCACCACTGTCTCTATTTATTAAAAAGCAATC
>JBCCDL010000676.1:0-3887 GCA_039030815.1 Cyanobacteria bacterium P01_A01_bin.83
TCAAATTGCGATTTCAGGTAATTTGGGTTGGGCAAAACAAAAGCAAATGACCCCGCAAAATTTAATTATTCTCAGGTTAGTCATGCTATCTGTGGGACGTTTCTTCCCCAACTTGATTCGTCGCATCTTACAAAAAATTCTGATTACAGGCAAACAACCGACAGGGTTTAAATTCTCGCGCCGCTTATCCTGGCAGGATGGGCAATGGCAAATTGACGATCGCCTGATGGCTGATGACTGGGACAACGTTGTGGCGGCAGATATTGGCTGCGATCGCACTTCAATCTATGTCGTGATGAGTCGCACTTTTCAACCAGGACAACTGAGTCCTGCTTGGGATCTAGGGGAGCAAGTCTCAACTTTAGCACCAGGAGATTCTCTCCATCTGACTAGAAAAATATAGTTGACTATCATAAGTAAGAATCTAGAAGCATGTAATCTAAAACACTTTTTTTTATTTTGCAGTATCATGCTGTTTGGCAATAACTTTGCTGAGTTAATTATCAACAGGAGGGAAATGCGACTAGTCTAAATGGATTAAGAAAATTTCTAGATTGGCTTTTGGGGTTATCATACGTAATATGGAATCTCAACAAGAACGTTACACATAGGTTTTGTAAGGCGTGACGTGTAGAGGGTAGAAGAAATTATCCTCACGACATACCTTATATCGGTTTACTTTTTGATTAAGACAGATAACTCATAGCTAAAGGCTAAAGGCTAAAGGCTTAAAGCTTAAATCAATAAATGATGTGTCTTGGTTAAAAACTAAAATGATATTACTTATCTGTAGCAAACATGATCGTATTTCATATAAGCTTCCATAACACCAATGTTAAGAATCCTGAGCAATTATCAAACAATTTTCTTGCAGCATATTATTATGATGCGATTATGAATTTGCTGCTATTGGCTGAGATTTATTAATTCGGTCACACTAATATAACTGAAGTATTTTAGTGACAAATTATAACCATCAATACCAAAATATATTGCTAGATAACTACTTTTTTAGCTATCAGTAAAATTATAATGTTACTTTCATCAGGAGTTTTTTTTGCCAATCATCTTAATTAACAATTATAGTAACAAAAAATACCAAATATAAATCAAAAATAAGTGTTACAAATAACTTAGAATCATTGTGAATTATCAGTCATAATGCTGATGCAGCTAAGCTAAATTCATCTTTAAAATTTCAATTAAAACCAAGCAATCAAACTGTATAATTTACTGCAATCTAATTTGAGCAATTGAGAATAGTTACCCATCTATTTCTATACTATTGCTTTTATTTTACCAAGATTAAGTTTAAAATCCTAGCCAACAATTTGCAAAAAAGCGTATTATTTTATGATTGAGTTATCCCAGAAAATACCAACGATTAATTGGCTTCAAAATAGGCTAATTAGCCACAAAAACGGCGTTATTTTTGATGATGAAAGTTATAGATGTTTTAACCTACTTCAAGATTTTATCGAAGCGAACGATCATCATTTTAAAACCCCTGTAATTTATTATCAAGCTTTTCCCGAAGAGAGTGCAGCAGAATTTATTGCTACTTTACGAGAAGAAGTAACTGCTAAATTAGGCAAACCAGAAACATATCTCAACAAATCTTTATTAGAAATTATTACTGACGTAGGATTAAAAATGGTAATTATCGATCAATGCCATCTTCACCCACTAGATACTCTCGATAGTCTATTAAAACAGCTACAAAGCTGTAATGTTTGTCTAGTCTTAGTTGGCGCTTATCAAAAAATGGAGCTGTCCCAGATTTTGAGTCATCCTTGTGTGGCTCTGTGGGAGCAATTTACGGTTGACAATCAATGCCAGTGCCTGACTCAAGTTTCCTGAAGCTATGGCATAGGTTTTAAAGTCACCCTTAGATTATTTTCAGCTAATATTCAGTTTAATTCTTCATCATGAGTAATATGAATTAAACAAAATTTATGCAGCGTTTATCTTTAAGCCTAATTTTGACATGTATCATTGGTGTTAATGCTCACGCTAGGGTCGGCACCTCAGTGGGCAACTCACTTTCTCCCAGTAAAACCTCAGCGAGGTTACAGTTAGTTGCCAAAACCACTCCAGGTCAGTTTATTGGAGTAGAACATCCTATCACAGGAAAAGTTCAGATTATTGAAGAAAACGGCACTAAATACCTAGTAATTGGTCAAGATTTTCAAAGCGATCGCGGACCAGACCTTAAGGTTATCCTACACAAAGCCAGTATTGTTGAGCAAAGTCTCCAAGAAGAAGATTACGTAAATTTGGGGGCATTAAAATCTTTTAGTGGTTCTCAACGTTACTTAATTCCTGCCCAGATAAACCTCGATGAATATCAGTCGGTGGCGATCTGGTGCGAAAAATTCAACGCCACCTTTGGCTATGCTCTAGTGAAGTAGTAAATTAGAAATCTAAAAAAATTAAGTTGACTTAATAAGTTGACCTAGATATTCAATCTATCTGATAAATTTAATTGCTAAAGTTCTGATTAAAGTAGCAGGAAAAAAAATATGTTGGGAAGTCTCGGTAAAATTCAAAACCCTGTCGTCAGAAGTATTACTGCTGCCAGTACTTCGATGGCAATGGTAACTATAGTTGCAGCATTAGTAATTGGTTTTAGCGAGAAGCCAAACAATAAATCAGCTCACAAGAAGGGAGTATACGCTTCACTGATAGCTTTAGTCGCTGGTGCTGGTGCTGGTCTGTTGGTCAAAGATAGACAAGATTCTGCCGCAGGAGCTAGTTCAACCGCTACAGAACAACCCCCCTCAGATAGTTGGCAAGACTGGCGCGATTTTCAAATTGTTAGAAAAGAGCCAGAAAGTAAGGAAATCACTTCTTTTTACTTCCAACCTGTAGATGGCGAATCAATTCCTGGTTTTGAACCTGGTAAGTACTTGACCATTAAATTAGATGTGCCCGATCAAGACCGACCAGTGATTCGGACTTACTCTCTGTCTGACTATTCCCCCGATCAACATTATTATCGGCTTTCAATTAAGAGAGAAGGACCTCCTAAAGGTAAAGATGTACCTCCTGGAGTAGCATCCAACTTTATGCACGATCACATTGAGGTGGGTTCAACTATTCCCTGTAAGCCTCCCAAAGGTCAGTTCTATTTAGAGGTTGCTGATTCATCTCCAGCAATTTTGATTAGTAATGGAGTGGGAATTACCCCGATGATTAGCATGGCAAAAGCCTGTGCTAAAGAAAACCCTCAACGTCATGTTTGGTTTATTCATGGAGCGCGTAACGGGGAATATCATGCCTGTCGTGAAGAAATGAATGCCGTTGATAAGTCTTATCCCAATCTCCATGTTCACTATCGGTATAGTCGTCCTCGACCTGAAGATGAAGGAAAATACCATAGTCAAGGATATGCTGACAAGCAGCTATTAGCAGAGGAGATTATTCCTGAAATTAAATCAACTCACAATGGTTCTGCCGATGCCGAATATTTCCTCTGTGGCTCTCCTAATTTTATGGATTCGATTAGAACAGGATTGAGCGAGCTAGATGTTCCTGAGGAGAAAGTATTCTTTGAATCTTTTGGTGGAGGTAAAACCAAAGGTAAGTCGGATTCATCTCAAACATCTGGCGCAGTAGACAAAGCGGAAATAGTATTTGCTGATTCAAATAAAACCTTTACCTGGACACCAGCAGACGGTACTTTATTAGAATTTGCCGAAGCTAATGGTCTTGATCCTGAATTTAGTTGCCGTCAGGGAGTATGCCAAACCTGCACTTGTCAACTAAAAGAGGGAGAAGTTGAATATATCGAAGATCCTGCCAGTGAACCTGATGAAGGCTCAGTGTTGATTTGTATTTCTAAACCGAAAACGAATAAAGTTGTTCTAGATCTCTAAAATTCAAGA
>JBCCDL010000677.1:0-3885 GCA_039030815.1 Cyanobacteria bacterium P01_A01_bin.83
ATTAGAAGTTTGAATACTCAGGTCATGTTGGTTATGGTACTTGATGGGATTATCAGTTAGATTGAGCATAGTTTTTGATTAGTTATTAGCGATTAACTACAGCTATTAATCAGTGTAGGCAGATGATTTGAACCAGCATCCCTTGTGTTTTAGCAAAATAAAATTGCCTCCTTCATGGGGATGTAAAGTATTAAAAATCTCTAACGGGTAGAACTAGGGAATTAAGGTTATGTTGCGAAAAAAGAAGTCAACGTAACTATTCAACAGGACATAATATTAATTGCCTCCCTACCTTCACCTTCTGCTGCTTTAAGCGATCGCGACAAATTTTCCCCTATGAAAGAAACATATCTTTGACCGTGTCTTGATGCAGTCGCTACAACGGAGGACACCTCCGCAACGCGCTGCATCGCTTTTATCGCGTAGATAAGGCTCGTTCAAGAAGTAAGGGTGGCTCTGGGTTGGGGGTTGGCTATTGCGAAGGCGATCGCGTTAGCTCATAATGGCAGTCTGGAAGTACAAAGTAAGATAGGTAAAGGTAGTAGGTTTATAATTAAATTGCCTAAATACAAAATATAATTTAATCTATGCCAGCAAAATAAACTAAGTTTTTGACTTAAAGTAAAATTTGCCAAACATAATGAAAGCGATCGTTAAACTAAAGATTGAAAGATTTGAAGAGCATCAAGAGGAGTATTTTGTTGCTACTAACGATGAAATACAAGGAAGTAGGTTTTTGATTAAATTGTCAAAGCGCAATCTAAATGATTTTTAAATTCAGCAATCGCCCTTAGAACACTTTTCTTTAATATCCAAATGAGTAATTGAAACTAACTAAATTCATTCGAGTAAGATCGATTCTAATTTCAAACTGATTGGCTTAAAATTAATGAGCAATTTGATAAATCAGCCTCAAATTATTTTAATTGGCGGTACTTCTCATCTCGGTAAATCAACTTTGGGTAAGGCTTTATCTCTCGAATTAAAAGGAAAATATATTGCTACAGATAGCCTTGCACGTCATCCTGGTAGACCTTGGAGTATTGGTAAAAACAAAACAATCAAACCTCATGTAGTAGAACATTATCGAAGTTTATCTGCGCCACAGCTTTTATCTAATGTCTTACTTCACTATTACCAAAACGTTTTACCCCTAGTTAGGAATTTAATTAAAACTCACGATTGCCAAGACCGCTTAATTATTGAAGGTTCGGCACTCTATCCAGGGCTTGTTAAAGATTTAGTTAGTAATAAAAATGTACGAGGACTTTGGTTAGTAGGAAGTTATAGCTTATTAGCCAATCGCATTTTTGACAATAGCAATTTTGACAATGCTAACAAAAAAGAACGATATTTAATTTATAAATTTCTTCAACGAACCTGGCTGTATAACCAAGCAGCAATTAACGATCTAAAAACTTTGGGATTAAAATCAATTCAAGTAAAGTGCGATATGACCGTAAAAGAACTTAAAGATCGATGTCTTTGGGAACTAGAAATAAGCAATGATACGTCTAACTAATATTTCTGATTTATGCACCTCGATCGCATTGAAAATGGCAAGATTGTAGAACATTGGAGACAAGGAGATGCTCAAGGGTTAATGCAACAATTAGGCATTATGTTTCTTCCCAGTTCCAAACTTCTTCTACTAATGTTGAAAAATTCTGTGTCTAAACTTTCCAAATAGTTACTTCAGCGACTAGCTTCTTGCAATCTAACCACAGCAGCAGCTTCGGTTTCTTTTAAAATAGTCAATCCATACACTTGAATCTACGATAATCATTAATCAGTTCTCATCGCATCAAGATCGCCATCCCACTTTAGTTTGCCTTTTAACTTCTTAATCTGTTTCTGGTGATCGAGCCTGATTAATGTTTTCAATCCCAGTTCTACGACTTCCTTTTTAGTTTTTAAGCCAGTAGCCTGTAGAGCATCATTCATCAGCTTTTCGTCGATTACAATATTAGTTCTCATTCTTTAAGTCCAATAATGTGTATTGACATTAACTTTTATACACATTGTATCTGTTACCATAGTGCTTGGATTAATAAAAATGCGATCGCTCTCGGCAAACAGGGGGTTCGGGATTGGGTTTGGCAATTGCTAGGGCGATCGGTCGGCTACGGGTCACGTAATCGCTCAAGCGCATCAGGGTACTATTGAAGTGATAAGTAAATTAGGTATAGGAAGTACTTTTACCGTTAGGTTGCCATCTTCCTACTAAAAGCAATTTGATAAAATAGATCGAGCCAAACATTCAAAAAATACCAGACGTGAACATAAGCAATTTACAATATGTGTCCGATGAAAAAGGCGATCGCATTGCCGTTATAGTTCCTATTGAATTATGGGAAGAGTTAACTGGCGAAAACGAAATAGATGCAACGGAAGAATTGTTAAGTATTGCTGGTTTTGAATCTGCCTTCAAAAAAGCTAATCGACAGATAGAAGAGAGAAAAACTAAAGACTGGCGATCGATTAGAAACGATGTATGAAGTTCGCTTGTCTGAAGATGCCGAGAAGGTTTTTGCTAAATGTGATAAAGCCTTGGCTAAAAAACTAGCAAGATGTTTCAGGAATTTAGCTAAAAGAAAAAGAAGCCCCGCATCTGTAATTATTTCGCAGCGATAGCGGAGAAACTAATTCAGTGTCGGGATGATGCGGGCGGTCAACAGCCTGGGGAGACCCCAGGCTTACGCCCTTAGAATTTTTCCGCGACGCAGGAGCGTTATTAAAGCATTAATAAATAATTAATAAGTATTTATCGTGGGGTGCTTGCTATGCTAAAATATTCCCATGTTAACCATGAATTACACTTTTCGGCTTAATCCAACCCCAGAACAACAAGAATTAATGCTGGGCTGGATGGAAACGTGTAGACGCTTGTATAACAGATGTTTGCGCGCTCTAAAGGATTGGCTAAATTCGAGAAAATGTAGTTTTACCCAATGCTCGTTGGATCGCGAATACATAATCTCTGCCGATATTCCCTTCCCTAGTTACCTAGAACAAAAACGGCAGCTTACCCAATGGAAAAAGACTAATCAATACTTAAAAGAAGTTCATTCTCAAGTAACTCAGGACTGTGTAAAACGTCTCCATAATACTTGGGAAAGATTCAAGTCTAGGAAGTTTGGCTTTCCTCGTTTTAAGAAGTTTGGTCGATATCAATCTTTCTTATTTCCGCAGTTTAAAGAATCTCCGATTAAACAGGGGTTGATTAAACTGCCTAAGATTGGTCGAGTGCCTATTAATCTGCATAGACCAATTCCAGAAGGGTTTAAGGTTAAGGGAGTCAGGATAGTATCGAGAGTAAGAGGAACTGTATGGTATGCAGTTGTGACAAGCATGAAGATTAGCTTCTTGTTTAGCTCGTTCAATTGCAGCTTCATCTGCCTGTCCCGTTAGCATAACCGTAACTAACTTAGGAAACCGCTGGTGAATCTGAATCAAAAATTCATCCCCCTTTATGCCAGGCATCAGCCAATCAGAGACGATCGCAATAATATTGACTTCCTCTTCCTGTAGCTCTTCAATTACCTCCCAAGCTTCTGCCGCACTTCCTGCCACTTCATAAATAAAGCGATCGCCAAAACTACGCTTGAGCTGTTCTTTGAGGCTTTCTAAAATAACAACCTCATCATCGACGCACAAAATTGCAGATTCAGACATAAGTTTGATTACTGTTGACTGTTGACTGATTAAGGGGTAGTAAAACTGTAAATGTAGTTTTCCCTGGTTGACTATCTACCTTAATGCTTCCTTGATGTTTGTCAATAATTTTTTGACTAATATGTAAACCTAACCCACTACCTTCTCCTGTTGGCTTAGTAGTAAAGAAAGGCTCAAAAATTTGCTCTTTAAGTTCAGGAGGAATGCCTG
>JBCCDL010000678.1:0-3876 GCA_039030815.1 Cyanobacteria bacterium P01_A01_bin.83
ATGCTGATGATAAATAGTGTCAAATTCACAATGTTCAACCAAGTCTACCAAGTAAGGAGCCTCAATTACAGCCACTCCTGTTTCCTTGAGCAAAATTGCGATTCCTGCCACAAAACCATTTAAATCTGGGACATGAGCCAGTACATTATTTGCTAGAAAAACATCAGCTTGCTTGCCCTCATCCCGCAGCTTTTGAGCTAAATCCTTGCCAAAGAATGTGCAAATCGAGTTGACACCCTTTTCAATTGCCGCATTTACAGGGCCATCAGCGGGGTCTATACCCAATACAGGAATATCCTGATCGACAAAATTCTTGAGCATGTAGCCATCATTACTAGCAGCTTCAATCACCAAACTATTGCTATCTAAATTCCTGGTGGTAATCAAGTTGCGGGCGCTATCACCAAAATGCTTCAATAAAGATTGAGATACCGAAGAAAAATAAGGATAATCTTGACAAAATAAAATTTCAGGTGGCACTATTTCCGTGATTTGTACCAGACCGCATTCAGGACAAAAAACTAGATCCAAAGGAGCAGTATATTCAGGAGAGTCAAGCTGTTCTTTTGTCAGAAGATTATCTGCCAAAGGAGTATAGCCAAAAGAAATAATAGAATTTAGCTCTGTGTTCCCGCAAGAGAGACAACTGGACTTATGATCTTTCATAACGTAAGACTTGTTGAGGTAATTATTATAATTTTGGTAATTAATTAGGGTTGATAATTTTACAGTGAGCGTCCCCCATTTAATAACTCTTAAAAAACAAATTAGTCTGCTAAGGCTGGATCATGGACAAAACAAAGGCGATTCTGTTTGCCGCATGTCTTGCCCGCATGTAGGTGTAATGGGTAAAAGGAAATTTGTTTCCTTCTAACATTACTAATCTCGATTTTTGATACGCTGATGTTACGCACTCGTTGATTTATAATTGCCAGAAATATAAGTGGCTCAAAAGCTTAAAGCCACCCTAGCTAACTCGTCTTCTTAACTCGAACTGACATTAACTACAACGTATTTTAATTAACTTGCCCTAACTTGTATTAGGACAAGTTATTCGTTCATCGTTTAAATAACAGTATCGAAATAATATCGAAATTAGAAACTATTCAATAGTGACCAACTGCTCTTTTTGCCAACGGAGTTCATTGTTGAGCAGGTCATTACCAATTAGATATTTAATATGAGCGATTCTTTGATATTTAGAACCTTCAAATTCATCTAAGGTCAAACCTACCTGTTGATACACCTGATAAAGTTCCGCCGCACCTTTGCGCGCATCCCACTGGGGTTTAAAGTTTGGTAGAACCTTGGCAATTTTGCTACAGTCGACACGATAACAGCGTTTATCAGGACCTGCATTAGGCGCATATTCAATACGACAATTGGGGACAGTTTCCTTGACGATGTTTGCTAAGTCTTTAATTTGGTAATTATCTTCATTACGCCCTACGTTAAAAGCTTCATTATGAATTAATTCTTTTGGTGCTTCTAAAACTGCAATAAAGGCTCTAGAAATATCTTCAATATGAACAATAGGTCGCCAAGGAGTGCCATCACTTTTGATATATACCAACCCTTTAGTAAATGCCCATGCCACGAGGTTATTTAGCACCAGATCAAATCTTAGTCTGGGGGATACACCGTATGCCGTGGCGTTGCGTAAAAAGGTAGGGCTAAAGTTATCATCAGCTAGCTGACTGACATCCTGTTCTACTTTAACTTTAGAAACTCCATAGGGAGTAACGGGATTAAAGTCAGACTGTTCATCCAGCCAATCGACGCCCCCTGCACCATAATTGCTACAGGAGGAAGAAAATATAAAGCGGCTAACTCCAGCCTGCTTTGCTAGTTGTGCCAGCTTAACCGAAGCTTTATAGTTAATCTCCTCTGTCAACTGTGGATTGAGATTACCTAAAGGATCATTAGAAAGCCCTGCCAAATGGAAAACAGCATCAAATCCTTCTAGATCTTTAAGTTCGACATCTCGAACATCTTTTTTCAACTCAGGAATTTCGACGATGCCATCACCAAAGGTGCTTCTAGCATACAAGTCCGTATCTAAACCGACAACATCATACCCTTTGTCGAGCAGCATTGGAACCATTAGTGTTCCGATGTACCCCTTGTGACCAGTCACCAGTATTTTCATTCTTATTCTCCCAAGTTTTCCAAGGTGCATTTCCGCCAGCCCATAAAGCTTCTAAGCGGCGTTTATCTCTTAAGGTATCCATGCATTGCCAGAAACCATCGTGTTTATAAGCCATTAGCTGACCATCTCTAGCTAATCGCTCTAAGGGTTCTTTCTCCCATTGAGTATCATCACCGTCAATGTAATCAAAGATTTCAGGTTCTAAGACAAAGAAAGCACCGTTAATCCAACCCTCTTTAGTCTGAGGTTTTTCCGAGAACTCAGATATTTGGTCACCTGCTAAATCTAAGTGTCCAAAACGTGCTGGAGGACGCACCGCCGTCATAGTTGCCAGCTTGCCATGAGAACGATGGAACGCCAACAAATCATGAAGATTAACATCAGAAACACCATCACCCCAAGTTAGCATGAATGTTTCTCCACCAACATAAGGAGCAAGACGCTTGATTCTGCCACCAGTATTGGTCATTAATCCTGTGTCGATCAGATCGACATTCCAGTCTAGTGCTAAACCGCCGTGAGTTTTTACATCCCCACTACGGAGGTCTACGGTTAGATTACTGTTAAGAGCGCAATAATCTACCATATATTTTTTGATGACGGCACCTTTATATCCTAATGCGATCGTGAAGTCTTTAAAACCATATTGATAATAGTGCATCATGATATGCCAAAGAATTGGTTGACCACCAATTTCTACCATCGGCTTCGGCTTATTTTCTGTTTCTTCAGAGATTCTGGTTCCTAAACCACCTGCAAGAAAGGCTACTTTCATAATTTCTCCCTGTTTTGAGCTAATAAGACTTAGCCACCAATATTAAGTAACTTAATTAATAAATTAAGTATTCTTACTAACAATTTAAGGTTAACTTTATTCTTACTTCATTGTAAATATACTTAGACAAATTTGATTTAAAGTTTTGATAAAGTCAATCATAAGGTAATGTAAACTACTTTAATTAATTGCTCTTGTCTGGTAAAAAAGACCCCTAGTTACGTCTATGAGATAGATCTAGTACAAGATTTGCTAATCTAAAAAATCTTGAGATTACAGTAGGCTAAAACGCAAATCCTGATTTTTAAATTTAAGTTAAAAGTAAGCCGCTTCTTAAAGAAAATTAATCAACGATGATCTTAAAGTTATTTTATTAAGAAAATATAGAGAAGGGTCTCAACAAAAATGTGGCACATTGGTCTGAGAACAAGAGTCAATTTTGAATAGCACAAAGTTTTACGATGTAATCTAGCCCAATAATGTCTGAGTCTCGTATTTTCCCCTACATGCGGCGGTTGCGGTCGGGTCGCAAGTCGTAGACTAAGCAAGTCCGAACAAACAAAGGCGTTTTGGTTAGCCGCATGTCGCGTTGCCACAACCCATGTACTCACTATGCGCCTTTGTACCCTTGTCATGTATGTTTTAGATACAAGGTGATCTTCAGGTTCGATGTACATCGGATAAACTTTCCACCGCAGCGCGGACGCCGATGTTCCAAAGCAAAATATCCTATCGTCATTGGTAGAGTCGAGGGAGAGTATGACCTCTCGCCCCTCTCTGTTAGATCTGGACGTGCGGGTTTCCCAGCATCCAGCTCCCGAATATCTTTAGTCTTTCCGACTTTGGTAGAGTCGAAGGGAGCTATTATGCTCCGCCCCTCTCTGTTAGATCTGTACGTGCGCCTTTCGGTGCATACAGCTCCCGAATATCCTAATCTTTGCGATTTTGGCTC
>JBCCDL010000679.1:0-3876 GCA_039030815.1 Cyanobacteria bacterium P01_A01_bin.83
ATTAAACTAAAGATAGTTCGATTTTTTCTCCTGATTGGGGATTGATCGCTTTAGTAGCAAGTTGATTTTGTTGCAACAAGTCGTTGAATTCTTTTACTGTACCTTCTGACTTAAGGATTGACACCAGTAATCCCTGAAAATCAATATCTCCCCCTGCGGCGGTAGATAAAATTACTTGAGGCTTTAACCACTGGCAAACTTGCATTGCTGTTTCTTTACCTTTAATTACTGCTCCTAGTAAAGGAAGCTTAAGGTTAATTAACGGGGTAATAATGACATCGATATTAACCTCATCCTTGAGGGATTTATCGTGATAGCCGTGAGGTTCATAATAAATGCTTTTCCCTGACTCTAAGCCCTTGATAATATAACCATTCTCTACCAAGGTGGGTCCAATTGGAGAACCTGGAACAGCTTTTATGGCAACGTTTCCTAGTTTAAAAGTTGATTCGTGTTCTAGAGCTGTCACGGTCTGATATCCTAGTTCTTGGGCTACCTTTGCCCCATTAGGAGATGCCACAACAGGAATATTTTTGTCCAGTTGCTTTAATGTAGGTGGATGAGCGTGGTCTTCAAGCCCCTGAGATAGCAAAATCAAGTCAATGTTTTCGGGGATTGGTTGAGGGTTATTTTTTTTACCTTCAAACAGCCATGCCAAATTACCAAAGGTCAATTTACCCACGAGCCAAGGATCAAGCAGAATTCGCTGATGGTCAATTTCGATTAGCCAGCTATTACTATCAAAATAAGTAAGATTAATCATGGTCATTTGCCCTATACTTTCTTACCATTGTAAATATTTGTTAATCAAAAAGCTGTATTAGGAGTTTAATTGCAGCAAAATTAATTTTTTAGTGGCTGCTAGAGAACTTAAACAATATCGTGGCTTAATTTAGTAGTGATATAGCTCAAAGGTAAATCAAGTTTTACTGACAATAGATCTGTAAAAACTATCTTCTCAACGGTCATAGGAAAATAGAGAAATTATTTGAGTTTGTTTGGCTCTAGTTTTTAATATTTAATTTAATATTTAAAATAGATTTGGCAAAAAAATGTTGGGTTTTACTGTACTATATCTTGAATAATCAACTTGTCACGCAAGTCCTGAAATAAAAACATTAAGCTTAGGTTATGAGGTGGTTAAGAGGTTCTTTAACTAAAAGTTAAAATGATCATAACTGTTGCCTATTAGTATTGAGCTTAATGTTAAAGAATAAATTGACTTATAAATTAAAATCTCAGAGCAAGAAAATTTTATGATTTACGATAAGCAACCTGTCAACAAAGCAGAAGCGGTATTGCAGACAGAGAATGTTAATGTATATTATGGTAAGTTTTTAGCTGTTAAAGGGATCTATCTTGACGTACCCAAAAATAAGGTTACGGCATTCATTGGTCCTTCTGGTTGCGGTAAAAGTACTTTGTTACGTTGTTACAATCGTCTCAATGATCTAATTCCGATTTTCCGTTTAGAGGGATTGGTAACATACAACAATCAAAATCTTTACGGCAAGGATATCGACCCCGTTCAAGTAAGACGCAAGATTGGCATGGTTTTCCAAAGACCAAATCCATTTCCCAAGTCGATTTATGACAATATTGCTTTTGGTGCCAGGATTAACGGTTATAAAGGTAATATGGATGAACTAGTAGAGCGATCGCTCCGTGGTGCAGCGCTGTGGGATGAGGTTAAAGACAAGCTTAAGCAAAGTGGTTTGGCTCTTAGTGGTGGACAGCAGCAAAGATTGTGCATCGCTCGAACTATTGCACTCCAGCCTGAGGTGGTTTTAATGGATGAACCCTGTTCAGCTTTAGATCCTATTTCTACTCTCAAGGTAGAAGAATTAATTCATCAGTTAAAAGAAAATTACACCATAGTTATCGTTACCCATAACATGCAGCAAGCTTCTCGGGTAGCCGACTATACTGGATTTTTTAACGTCACCGAAGTTGAAGGTGGAAACCGCCAGGGTTATCTAGCAGAATTTGCTCCTACTGAACAAATATTCCAAAATCCTCAAGAAGAAGCAACTCAACAATATGTAAGCGGACGCTTTGGTTAATTATTTTTTGCCATTTGTTGTTAGTACCACAAGGGCATAACATCATTTGTCAACAATGTCGAGTAACTTAAGACTTATGCCAGTCTATTGGTTCGGTGATTACTGTTGAGTGTTGAGTGTTCAATGTTCAATGATTGGTCAATTTATCTTCGTTGCGTAAGACCGCACCGCCAAGGGCGGAAGTCGCGTCTGCGACGCTTGCAAGCTTCGCTTGCTGCCCTACCGCGTAGCGGAGGCGATGGGACGGGGCTTATAAACACTTGGGGAAACCCCAAGTGACAGCCCCTTATGTAAGCGACACCTGGGTTTAAAAATAAGCAGGATTAATGGTATAGTACATACGCGCCTTGCAAGCCGAGCAGCGTTAGACAAGGTAAAGATTGGGGAGTTTCCCCCGACAACTGGAGATGACCGACCCGTAGGGATAAAACCCGTCAAGTCCCCCGCTAGCCAACGTTGAAAGCGAAACGACAATACATACAAAATAGAAATTAAATCCGCAGCTAAAACTGTGGTAGTTGGGTTGGGCATCGTCTAACTATAAAATGCTTGAATCGACCAAGTAGCTTGCTACTGATTAAATTCTAGGTCGTGGGAGAAGCCCACTCTTACCGCGTAGCGGAAGAGATGGGAGTATGTCACTGATAGGATAAGTTGAACCTGGGATCGTCACAATTAAAATTATGTTTTCTAAAAAATATCTATCTCGCCTGCTAGCTTTAGTTTTAGTAGCTGTCATCAGCTTGACGGGATGTACCTCTAATCCTTCGGGATTATCTGGTAATTACCGACAAGATACTCTAGCAGTGTTAGAGAATTTAAGAACTGCCATCGACTTACCTGATGATGCTACCAATAAAAAAGAAGTAGTCACTTTAGCCCGTCGTCAAATTAGCGATTATGCTTCTCGCTATCGTCGTAATACCAAAACTGCTGGTTTAAGATCCTTTACTACTATGCAAACTGCGTTAAATGCGATCGCAGGATACTATAGTTCTTATGGTAATCGTCCTGTCCCTGAAAAGCTAAGAAAGCGTTTGAACCAAGAGTTTAAACAGGTGGAAATATCTCTGAAAAGGGGCGTATAGTTTTAAGTTTAAGCTTTTAATTTAATCAGTTTTATTTATCCCCCATTTATAATCCTCCTATAATTTAGGGGGGTTTTTATTTATGGCGTTGCTGATTTAAAGTACGAAAACGAAAAGTAATCTGTTCGTAGCTCTTAGCTTTTAGCCTTTAGCTCTTAGCTTTTTAATTAATCTGCTTAGTCACTAAAGTTCGAAATCATACTTCGATCCAGCAACGCCTTATTTATAATTAGTACAAGAAGTCTAATATTTATTGTTTGGAATCGAGGGTGATTCTGCCATCTTCTAGTTCTACGAGGCGATCTGCTACGTCCAGAATGCGATCGTCGTGAGTTACGATTAGAATCGTGCAGCCTTGCTCTCTGGCTAGCTGCTGCATCAAATCCACTACATCCCGACCCGATTTACTATCTAGTGCTGCGGTAGGTTCATCGGCTAAAACTAGCTTCGGACGAGAAACTAAAGCACGGGCGATCGCTACCCGTTGTTTTTGTCCTCCAGAAAGGTTTTGGGGATAATAATCAATATGTTCTCCCAAGCCTACAGATGTCAGTAATGCGATCGCTCTTTGCTCTACTTCCGAACTTTTTATTCCGTCGTGTAACTCCAATGACATCTGCACGTTTTGTTTGGCAGTTAAAGAAGCTAATAAATTATGTGCCTGGAAGATATAGCCGATATTTCTTCTAGTTTCTACCAGTTTGTTTTTATTTGCACCAACTAAC
>JBCCDL010000680.1:0-3857 GCA_039030815.1 Cyanobacteria bacterium P01_A01_bin.83
CCCAGTTTAGTAAAGCGGGGTAATATTTCCAAATCAATCATTTGTAGCAAACTTTAAAGTATTTCAGCTAATATTCTTCAAATTATGCTGAATTTCCGCCCACTGTTGGGGAAAGTTCTCTTGAGAGTAAATTAGTAAAGCTTTATTCAGAAAAGCGATCGCCTATTAGCGGTTTTCTGTTTTGTCGCCCCGAACTCGATGGCGATATGCCCCTCGCAAATTAACTTAAATTTAACTAACTTGAAGCGCTGGTGTAAAATCGCAGGGCAAATCGCCAGAACCAAATCGAAAAACTAAATAATGCCCCAGCTAAAGCAGCAGCACCAATGAGCCAACTTAATTCGCTACGGTTAAGCATTGCCTGGGCGGGAACAGTAGTTAGAAAAGCAACAGGCACGACAAAGGTAAAAAAGAAACGATAGATAGCTGGATATGCAACCATCGGATAACGTCCTGCTTCTAGTAATCCTCGTAAGACTTCAGTGACATTATAAACTTTGACAAACCAGATGCTAGTGGCACCGAGAATAAACCACAGGCTATAGAGTATAGCAATACCAAAGCTTAAGGGAATCAAGCTAGCTAAATAATCTGCCACAGTTAGACCTAATTGAGTCCCTGCATAGATAATCAAAATTAAGCCAAAAAATAGATCGGGTAACCCCCAAGGAGAAATGGTTTTAGTCGAAAGCCAGAATTGACTACTAATGGGTTTGAGCAGTACAAAGTCCAAGGTTCCCTGTTCAACTTGCTTAACAATGCTATTGAGGTTGGGTACCAAAAAAGTTGCCGCAAAACCTTGTAATAGGGTAAACAAACCTAAAACAATTGTTGCCTCCTGCCAATTCCAGCCTTGAAAAGTATAGCCAGTACGATAAAACAAAAACAGCCCGAATAGACTACCAATTAGATTAGCAATACTTGTAACAGTGGCGATCGCAAAATTGAGCCGATATTCCAATTCAGTTGCGATCGCCGTAGACCAAAAAAGCCGTAAAATTTTAAAATAACGCTGCACAATTTCAACTAATTTTAGGGATTATAGTCATTCTAATCATAGTAATATGAATTAAGGCTTCTTCTGAAGCCAGGGTTAAGCCCTAGCTTTTTTGGTTTGAGCGGCTGGATTTTGAGTCAGAACTTGTGGGCGTGCAGTACCTCCGCTTCACAGAGATAGGCGATGCCCGAATAATCATCGAAAAACTGCGATGCGACCTCATCCGAAATCTTCAGAGCCATTTCCCGATCGCGGGTAAGCACCTCGAACTTTATATTCGCCTCGGTGTCGGAAACGGAGGGTTGTCCCGACGAGCGCACATTGCGACTGCCTTTCCCGCCAGTGTCCATCACCGTATAACCTGTCGCCCCAGTTTCAGTGATGATCTTAGCGATCTTTTTCAGCAGCAACTTTTCCGTGACGATGACGAGCTTATTAGCTTTTTGAGTCATATGTTTTACCTCTCGATGTCTATATTCATTGAACTATATAATATAAATTAAGAAAAACGGCAGCACCCCATTCATTGAACTACATAATATAAATTAAGAAAAACGGCAACCGCGCACTATCATGCTGATCTAGCTGCCGCGTTGGTCGCTGTGCTAGCCTAGCCCTGGCAGACTACGCCCCGTTTAGGATCAGCTGCCGCCCATCAGCGCCTGAGCGAGCCCGATGAATAGCGGTATTCCTATGGCAAGGGCAACTGGTGTGCCGACGGCTGTGGACGAGCCGATGTATGCAGAGGGATTAGCTGATGGGATACCAGCTCGTAAAGTGGGTGGTCCTGAGATATCTGAACTAGAGGCGGCAATTACGGCCAGGATTACGACGCCGCCAAGGCTGAATCCTGTAATCAAGTGGGCAATCATGCCTAAACCAAAGGCGATCAACCCGTGCAGCAGCGGTGCTATAAAGGCGTATATGGCGTACCATTGACCTACCTTGCGTAGCTCGCCAAGCCTTGCAGTGGCTTCCATCCCCATTACCAGCATCAGTATCGAAAGCAGACCACGGAAGAGAGGATCGAAGAAGCTCTCATAGACACTTTCTGGTCGAGTTAAGATACCGAGAGCCAGACCGAGCAGCAGTGCCGATAGAGCAGAACCCTGAAGACTTTCCTGCACGATAGGCCATATCTTGACTCGCTTGCTTGCGTTACCGCGCTTGGGATACCCGCTTGCAGTAATGCCTTGCCCACTGGTGGGATACCCCCCTGCAGCAGCGCCCTGCTCACCAGGATACCCCCCTGCGGCAGCGCCCTGCTCACTAGAATACCCCCCTGCGGTAACGCGTTCTTTGCTGAGATACTCCTGCTTGCTGAGAGCGTCTGCGGCATCGCGCTTGTTGCTGAGATAAATGCTAGCCAAGACGATCGCAGTTACGAGCGCTGGGATGTCCATAAAGGGATAGAGTGCAGCAGCCCAAGGTTCATATTCGATACCTTCTGTTTCCAGTAGCGTCAGAGCGGCAGCGAGAGTAGAACCACTCACGGCACCAAATAAGCCCGCGGTCGCAATGGCATCTACGGTTTTGACTTTCGGTAGCTTGGCTAATGTGTAGCGCCCGATGAATACGATTAAGATTCCCGTTATCATGGCGAACACTGCGGGCAACAGCATCTCCACCAGATTGGCATTGCGGATCGCAATACCGCCGCTGAGACCGACTTTTATCAGCAGCATGAAGACGATGAACTTATAGACTGGATCTGGAATTGACAGTCGGCTATTGACCGCAGCAACGACCATACCACCGATCAGAAAGCCGAGGGTCGGGGACTGCAACTTACTCAGAAAGAGTGTTAAAAAGTCGGACAAAAAATCCATATTGTAATTCCTCCTTAAATAATATTTATAGGAATTGAAAGCTAATATAATAGACTTAACTCAATTGCTGTTTTATTTTTCATTGATATAACTCTATCTCATTAGGTGCCCAAAAGCTAACTAAAATCTAAAAATTGGGAACGTATTATTTTATTCAATTGATAACTTAGGGTTATCATCTAAGCTTGAAGCATATTTAAATGTGATTAATATTCAATCTATTCCGAAGGGGAATGAACTAGCAGGCTCAGTACGGAAGGCTTCCCTTGAGCTGGGTTCAGGAGTTGGTGAAAGGTTTTCTAAATGGTCGATATTGGTTGAGGGACTATGGGACGCGCTATTAAGAGCAGACCACACAATAGCTAATAGAAGACCCACCCCGATGCCCCAACTGAACGCCCAAATATGCGAAGGCTCTAGAGTAAACCGCAGGTGGCGATCGCTGTCGTAAACATGGACAGCCCACCCTTCGCCTGTGGATGGTTTCGCCTTTGTCTTATTCATAATGGTGTCCTGGTATTTTTAAAATAGATAAAAAAGATAAATCAATGCTTACTATTACTCTTATTGCTACCGACTAAAAAGAGCATTCAGATCGCGGCAGATGCTTGGTTTTTAAGTAATTTTGTTAGTAAGTCGCTGCTGTAATTATCTATAATAATATTCGAAGCATCTATAGACTAAGCATAACGATCTCAAACCGAAGGGATAAGTTTGAGATATGACAGATGTTTCATAACTGTTAAATAATGTTATTCGTCAAAAACTTCAGCTGTAAGGATTAGTTGATTTTTTGAGATGTTTAAGTTGCAATATTTAATTAGCATTAGGATAGTTAGCCTGATTAGCATAAGCCATCATTTCTTGATATTGCTTATTGTCTCCCCTTGCCAGATAAAGTTCAGCAGCCTTACGTGCGTCAGCTTGAGCAGCCGTATAATCCCCTAGGTAATGGTGCGCTATGAAGCGGGAATGATAATCATCGGGGGATTTAGAACCTGTTCCAATTACTAAATCAAAATCAGCGATCG
>JBCCDL010000681.1:0-3851 GCA_039030815.1 Cyanobacteria bacterium P01_A01_bin.83
GATATTCCCCTAGCGGTTGATTTTCAAGAACAGATTAATAGTGGCATCGAACAGTCTCATAATTTCATATTCATTATTGCGCCTCACTCAGTTAACTCGACCTATTGCCTCAAGGAAATTAAGCTAGCGCTTCAATATAACAAGCGCATCATTCCCATCCTGCATGTAGAGCAAATCAGCTTTGAAACTTGGCAGTCCAGGAATCCCCATCTCAAAGCTACTGACTGGCAAGCATATCAGGCAAAAGGGTTGCACTCTAGCTTTACGAATATGCATCCGACAATCCAAAAAATCAACTGGATTTATGCCCGTGAGCAGATTGATGATTTTGCCGCTTCTGTTGCTGGTTTAATTCAGACAATTAGCCAACATCAAGATTATGTGGCACAGCATACCCAATTATTAGTTCAAGCTTTGAACTGGAAGCGAAATCACCAGCAAAGTAAGTATCTTTTAGTAGGAGCAGCGAGAAACAATGCTCAAAAATGGTTAAAACAGAAATTTAACGATGAGCAACCCCCCTGTATAGCCACAGATCTCCATTGCGAATTTATTAGTGAAAGTATTAAGAATGCTAATAACTTGATGACGCAGGTATTTTTATCGGCAGCAGATCCAGATAATGCCATCAAGCAAAAAATTGGCAAAACCCTGATGCGCGCAGGCTTAACTATCTGGACAAATCAAACTGATATTAAAACAGGAACAGCTTTTGCCCAAGAAATTGAGAAGGGAATTGTCAGGGCTGATAATTTAGTATATTTAATTTCTCCTAGTACCTTACGCTCAAGCTACTGTCAACAAGAATTAGCTTTTGCGATCGCTCATAATAAAAGAATCATCCCCTTATTAATCAAAGAAACCTCATTAGATTTAATTCCACCTGAGCTACAAAAGTTACAGTTTATTGACTTAACTCACCTGCCAGATGAGCCAAATTACCATCATGGTATCGATAAACTATTAAAAGAACTCAAAAATGAAGCGTTTTATCATGAAAGTCATAAGCTGTTACTAGTCAAAGCACTCAAATGGCAAGAGCAAAACCGTAATCCCAGTATTCTACTTAGAAGTTATAATCTCCAGCACTTTGCCGCCTGGTTAACCGTAGCTCAACAACGACGCGACTATCCCCCCTTACCTCTACAAACAGAGTTTGTTACTAAAAGTCTGCAACAACCAAAACCAGCTTCCCTGGAAGTTTTTATTTCATATTCCCGTGCTGATTCAGATTTTGCTCGCAGGCTCAATGATGCCCTCAACGAAGTAGGCAAACTGACTTGGTTTGATCAGGAAAACATTGCCTTGGGGGCAGACTTTCAACAGGAAATAGATCGCGGCATTGAAAATTGCGACAACTTTCTCTTCATTATTTCTCCTCAATCAGTTAATTCTCCCTATTGTGCTACTGAAGTAGAATATGCCCAAAAACTCAATAAGCGGATCATTACGGTAGTTTATCAATCTGTGTCCCCCTCTGATCTGCACCCGATTTTAGCTCAGATCCAATGGATTGATTTTAATTTACACGAAGGCGATTTTCATGCCAACTTCCCCAAATTAGTGAGAACGATTGATACCGATAGAGAACATGTTCAAAGTCATACTAAATGGTCACAAAGAGCTAGGGAATGGTTGCTAAGAGAGAAAAACGAAGATTTGCTGTTGCGGGGTAGCGAATTTATCCTGGCTCAAAATTGGCTGACACAAACACAACAAGAGCATAAACAACCAACTGCCACACAATTACAGCAGGAGTTTATTAATACTAGCCAGAATAAGATTGATGCAGAAACCAAAGCCGAAAAACAGCGTCAGGCTCAGATTTTGCAGCTACAAAAAGAACGCACTCATGAAGCAGAAATCAGGTTAGCAGAATCACAAAAATATGCCCAGCAACAAAAGCTATTTGCTGGTATTGCCACTGTTGGCTTTGCCATCACTACCGCTTTGGGCTTGGCAGCGTTGGTGGAGTACCGAAAAGCTAAGATTAGCGAAATTTATGCCACAAGCTTGTCTAGTGAGGCTCTGTTTGCTTCTAATAACAAGCTCAAAGCCCTGATTGAGGCAATTGATGCCAAAAGACAACTACAAAAGTTAGCCTTAATCGCGGGAAAAAAACCTCAGTCTAGAGTGCAACAGGTATTACAGAAAGTGGTATACACCATTAAAGAATACAATCGCTTATCAGGTTATTATGGTGCTGTTTTAGACGTGGCTTTTAGTCCAGATCAAAAGTTGATTGCTTCGGGAAGTGCCGACAACACAATTATTCTTTGGCGGCATGATGGGACTTTGCTTACTACCTTTAAAGGTCATAAAGGTTCAGTTAACGCCGTGACATTTAGTCCTAATAATCAACTGATTGCGACCGCTAGCGTGGATAACACCATTAAATTATGGCGAACCGACGGCACCCTAGTCAGAACTTTTACTGGTCAAAAAGACTTTAACCAAGTAGCTTTTAGCGCCGATGGCAAGACACTTGCTTTAGCCAGTCAAAATCAAACCGTTGAGCTGTGGCGCTGGGATGGTAGCCAGGCTACTTTGGAGGCTGTTCTCAAAGGTGATCGACAAGATGGTGGTTCGTTTAACTCAGTAGCTTTTAGTCCTGATAATCGCCTAATTGCGGCTGCTAGTGAAGATGCCACAGTGAAAATCTGGCGGCGGGACGGCACTTTATTAACTACTCTTGAGGGTCATCAAGACCAGGTGCGGTCAGTAGCTTTCAGCCCTAATAGCCAGTTGCTTGCTTCTGCCAGTGAAGATAAAACAGTTAAAATCTGGCGAAGCGATGGCACTCTAGTGCGGACTCTGGTGGGTCACGGCGATGCGGTGCGTGATGTGGCTTTTGCTCCTGACGGGTCACGAATTGTTTCAGGAAGTGAGGATCACACTCTTAAACTATGGCAAACCAATGGTACCTTACTACTAACCTTTAGGGGTCATCGAGATAAGGTAACTGCGGTTGAGTTTAGCCCCGATGGTCAATATATTATTTCTGGTAGCGCCGACAACAGCGTAAGACTTTGGCAGCCAGACAACAGCTTGCTCAAAACTTTATTTGGACATCGAAATATAGTTAAGGCAGTGGATATTAGTCCTGATGGTCAGCTTGTTATCTCAGGTAGTGAGGATAGTACGGTTAAACTATGGAACCGAGATGATAAATTGCGCTCAACCCTTATTGGTCACGGAGGTCGTGTTTATGGGGTAGCATTTAGTCCTGATGGTCAGCTTATTGCTTCAGGTAGCGAGGATAGTACGGTTAAACTATGGAACCGAGATGGTGAGTTGTTGCAAACCTTGGTTGGTCATAGCGATCGCATTTTAGGAGTAGCATTTAGTCCTGATGGAGAGTTAATTGCCTCAGCCAGTGCCGATCAAACTATTAAGCTATGGAGTCGGGATGGTAAGTTGCTACAAACCCTGGTTGGTCATCGCGAAGAAGTTAACGCCGTGGTCTTTAGTCCCGATAGTCAGCGAATTATTTCTGGCAGTGGAGATAATACAGTCAAACTTTGGCAACGAGACGGTACTTTAAGCAACACCTTTGAGGGGCATAAAAGTACTGTTTTTACAGTGGATATTAGCTCCAATGGACAGCTCATTGCCTCTGGCAGTGGAGACAATACGATCAAACTGTGGGATCTAAATGGTCAGTTACTAGCAACTTTAACAGGGCATTTAGATTCGGTGTTGGGAGTCAAATTTAAACCAAATTCAGCAGTAATTGCCTCAGCCAGTGTTGACAAAACGATTAAACTTTGGCAAACCGATAACAACCAGGCTCACCTATCAAGAACCTTGGTAGGTCATAGCGCTGGGGTGCAAAGCCTTGATTTTAGTCC
>JBCCDL010000682.1:0-3847 GCA_039030815.1 Cyanobacteria bacterium P01_A01_bin.83
AGATACAGATAGTCTATAATTCGATATTTAATGTACCTTTGATAGATTGATTGCCAAAAGTAGTATCGCCCGTATTACGATCGCGAACGTTAGAATAGGTATAGCCTAAATCTAACTCTACATTATCTAACAATTGCGCCCCACACAAAGCTTTATACATCCAAGCATTATCGGTTGTGCCTTCTAGAGTTTGTTTGCCAAAAGCTGCGGATAGTTTGCAGTCTAAAGTTTCGTCAAACATCTTTCCCTGCCAGCCTAGTTCGCCATTGTAAACTAAGAAATCTGTAGGGGAAAAATAACCGCTAGTTTCGCTAAAATCTGACTCAAAATTCCAAGTAAACAAGTTAGCTGCAACAGAAAAAGAACCAAGTTTTTTTTCCAAACGACTAAAGGACTGTAATTCTTGATTGCCATCATTGAATGTGCCGTATTGTCCCAAAGTAAATAAACTTAGATTAGGGATTATTTGCCAGTAAATACTAGGAGTAAAACGCCAAACATCGATCTCATTGGCTAAACTTTCGGCATTAAATTTATATGCTTGATATTGTGCCTGTGTGGATAAAACCAATAAGGATTTTAATTTACCATCTACGGTAACGCTACTAAATAATGGTCTACTGGCTTTCAGGCTAAATCTCGGTACGGCAGCCAAGTGATCGAATAAATCGACTCCTCCAGTTAGGGTTAGATCGGTTTTGCCTATTGCTGTCTGCCAAGATAAATAGAGGGGAATATTATTAACTGTTTCGATATCGTCTTGCTTGAATAAATTTATTCCAGTCTCAAAGATAAAATCTAAATTATATAAATTGAAATCTATTTGTTGTTTAGTTATCAAATTTGTTTGCCCAAAATTATCAAAATCTAGCTGAAAATCAAAAGTCAAATTGTCTACATCTAAAATAGACGAACCGATGCTTGATTTATCATCTGGTTTGGTTTCTAATTCAATATTTGCCGTACCAGACTCGATTGATGATTCATTGGATAAAGTCGGTGTGGGCAAAGTTACCGTAGGCGTTTTAGCTTTTGGTGTTTGTGGAGAGGGAACAACCTGGGGTTGAGATTCAACTGGTATTTTGTCTGTTTCATTTTCATTGTTGCGATCTCCTCGATCGTCTTCATCTCTATCAACTTCGGAAACAGAAGTTGATTCTAAATCGGGATTAAAGTTTTCTGGTGCTGCGATCACTTTTTTGGCTAAAGTTAAATAAATTACAATTATTAAACCGAATAAAGTTAGTATCTCAGTATTTTTGGCTAAATCTAACTTCATTTAACAATTGATAATTAAGATTAAACCAGTATTTTATTCTTTATTCTGTAAAACTGCCATAGTTTAAATGCAATATTTTGAGAAGCTGAATTTCGATGTTTATCAGATGGGAGCATCTCGATCTTTGATAATAATGGGGATAAATTTTAGATTGAAAATTACTTTTGAAAAATGCTAGAAAAAAACAATATAGTACCGCCTTGGGAAGCATTTCCCGATTACGACCGTTATCAGGGTAATCGCATCAAAATATCAAGTTAAAATATGCCAGAATTAGATAAAATCTGAAGTAAGAAATTATTATTCAAGCCAGCTTGGTAGCGTTTCATCTTCAAACTGCGAGGAGATGTATCTTGGCGTAGCAAATTGAGAGCTAATCTTTTGAGGATAGTCATATTTCGCGGAGCATGATCTTTGCGAATCCGAGAATCATCTTCGGAGAAAACTACATCCAGGCACCAATGTAACTGGTTTTCTACTCCCCAATGGCTGCGAATTGAGCGAGGAAAATCAGTAAATTTAGGATTGAGAGAACTGAGAAAAAACCTTAAGCTTACCGTAGTTTTATTCCAAAGCTGACGACTACTTTGTTCCACAATCAATGTTTGAAGTCCAGTCCAACTTTGAATTCTGGCTCCCTCGAATACCTGTTCTACGGGAACTGAAAAAAAGCAACGTTTCTCGACCCGATGATGTCCTGCTTCACAGAACGATTCTGTTCTAATAGTTTGAGTTTCCTCGATCTGATTTTTGTGTTTTTCAAACCAATTTTGTGCATCTTTTGCCAGAGTGGGGTGGTTTGCTTTGAGAGTTAGAATATAATCTGCCCCAGCCTCTTTGATTTGCTTGGCAATGGCTGTCTGAGTCCCCATTGCATCTGTAGTGACAATTGCACCCCTGAGATCTAATTGTTCGAGTAAAATTGGGATTGCGCGAAGGCTAGCGCCTTCCAGTCGTCGTAAGACGACGATCTGCGGGTACGCGCTGCATTTCATTTGATTTTTGCTCTACTGCTGCTTGACCTAGAACTAGTTTATGGCTACTTGACCATGCACTGACCATCACTAAAGATTTCAATGAGCTTCCTCGATCATAAGAGCCATTGAGGCTTTTGCCATCGATGGCTACTACCTTTAGTCCTAATTCTCCTGCTATAAGATTTACCCAGGTTTGGAAGTTGTGCTCTAAAATTTCTGGGTCTAATTGACTAAATATTCTGCCAAACGTATCGTGTGATGGTATTCCATTTGGCAGTTCTAGGAATGTTTTGAGCCATTCTTCTTTGGCTTTACCGTATGTTTCTATTGCGACCCATCCATCCGCCCCGCACAGTATTGCCAAGATTGCTATAGCTATTATGTCTACTAGCTTATGAGAACTTCTAGTTATAACTCTCTGGTCTGTTATCTTGCCAAAATGTTCTTCTATCGCTTCTTTTAAGGATTCTTTGGTCATGGAACAAATATTTTATTTTCCCATGTTTCTCTCTATTCGTTTGATGCGATTGCCCTGCGACCGTTATACAATTGGCCGGAGAATGAGGGGTGGTGAAGAATACCTTCATGATTGGTGGAATTTCATAAAATGTTAGTCCCTACAAGCATTCCCAATGAATGGAATAATTGGATTGAGGAGAAAATCTGGTTGACTGACAAAAGATGAGAATAAAAGCTCTAGAGTAAAGAGCAAGAAACGATTTAAGGGATTGACAAAAATTAAGGGGAGTCAGCACTCTGAGATTAGACACTACTCATAATTTCAGAATACTGTGAATAAAAACTCCCGCCTTTACAATGCCTTGAATCAATGGATTGGTCAACCTGTTGATTGGTCTCATCGATGTCATCTTAAAACCTGTATTTGGCTCATAGTAGCCCTGATCCATACAGGCAGTGTGAATTTAACTAAATGGTCGATCTATATTCCCTGTCGAGGGAAATTCGCTCAAAGCAGACAAAGAAGAATTCAACGTTGGTTAAATAATCCGCGAATCAATGTTCATCGTCTCTATAAACCAATAATGCAGCCTGCGGTAGCAGGCAAGCGTCGCTCGCTAGACGCGACTTGGGCGCATACGCCCTGCGCAGCTTTGAGCAATTGGCAGGAAGAAACAATGTTTTTAGCGTTAGATACTTCCCTATTTTGGGATGAGTATTGTTTAGTGCGTTTATGCGTAATTCATCGAAGAAGAGCTTTACCGCACGAGCATAGCTCGAAGACGCGACTAGCGTCGCTTGCCTGCTTCGCAGGCTGCGTTTGGAGGGTAATGAAACACAATAGTGCCAGTGTTTCCTTTCAGGATTATCAACAGATAATTCAACATTCGATCGGGAGATTACCAAAAGGGGTAAAGGTAGTACTACTAGCAGATAGAGGCTTTGTTCATACTGAGTTAATGGCAATGTTAACCCATCAATTAGGGTGGCATTACCGTATTCGCCTCAAAAGCAATACTTGGATTTGGCGAGGAAACAAAGGCTGGATTCAACTCCATAACTTTCACCTCAATCGAGGACAAGCAATTTGTTTACACAACCTACGACTACACAAAGGAGCTTACTACGGTAT
>JBCCDL010000683.1:0-3841 GCA_039030815.1 Cyanobacteria bacterium P01_A01_bin.83
AATATTTAGACCAGAGTTAAACAACGAGAAGGAGAACTGAAAACAGGGTTTCATGGAAAGTAATGAAACCCTAGGTGTGGCATCCAAAAAGCTGATAGCATTTTCGGTTGTGATTTTGACCATCCCAGTTTAGGTTTCTAATCTTGAGTAAACCTGGAGTCAATTAACTGTCGCTTGCTTGAGGTAATTTTTCGGCAAAATAGTTGCTGATAAAGGTGTTAACGAAAGACAGAATTATGGGCGCGACTATAAAGGCAATCAATCCATGAACCTGAAATCCTGGCACAAACAGTGAAGCTAGCCAAAAGCAGAACCCATTTATGACTAAAGTAAATGCACCCAAAGTTAAAATATTTATCGGTAATGACAATACCGACACAACTGGTTTAACACCACTGTTAAATAAGCCAATAACTAACGCTGCTAACATTGCAGCAGGAAAGTTATCGAGGTTGACTCCTGTAGTAAAAATAATATCAACTACCAAAAGACTCAGCGCTGTTGCTAATAGAGTTAAGAATGTTCCGATCATTTTTTATCTTCTCCTGCATGAACGATAACTTACAGCTTGTAATTCAGTTCAATTTACTTTTTAATACACATATTATTAATTATTTAAAATCATTAAAAATCTCTAGCAGGATAGAGTTTAGTGATATGAAGAAAATTTAAGCTATTTTATTTATATCTTCAGATAGAAGATTTATCAGTAAATAAGTTTCAATCTCGTTTATTGTATTCATTTAATGGTTATATAGTAAAATCTAGTTGAGGTCCAACAGGCACAATCCTAGTTGGATTGATTGATTTGTGACTTTGATAATAGTGCTTTTTGATATGGTCGAAATTAACCGTAGCTGCAATTTTGGGCATTTGATACAACTCGCGAGTATATGCCCAAAGACTGGGATAATCGACTATTCTTTTTTTACTGCACTTAAAATGCCCTACATAAACCGAATCGAAACGAATCAAAGTGGTAAACAGTCGCCAGTCAGCTTCAGTAACTCGATCGCCAGTTAAATATCTGCGATTCGATAACAGCTCTTCTAAGTAGTCAAGAGTATCAAACAAAGGATGAACTGCTTCTTCGTAAGCTTGTTGAGTAGTGGCAAAACCCGACTTATAAACTCCATTGTTGACCGTATGATAAATACGCTCATTAAGGCGATCAATTTCTAAACGCAACCCTTCTGGATAATAGTCCCCAGCGATCGCACCGATATTGTCGAAAGCACTGTTGAACATCCGAATAATCTCAGAAGATTCGTTGTTAACAATAGTATTAGTTTGCTTGTCCCAGAGAATTGGTACAGTAACGCGCCCTGTAAAAGACGGCTTGACAAGCGTGTAAACTTCGTGGAGAAATTGAACCTGATTAACTGTATCGGGGATAACTCCCTCTCCTTCAGCAAAAGTCCAACCATGTTCCCCCATAAACCAGTGGACGACAGAGACAGAAATCATCTCTTGTAATCCTTTGAGCGCCCGAAAAATTAAAGTACGATGTGCCCAGGGACAAGCATAGGAAACATAAAGATGATATCTTCCTGATTCAGCTTTAAATCCACTCGAACCATCTGCTGTTATCCAATTGCGAAATTCTGATTTTTGTCTGACAAATTTACCGCCAGTTTTTTTGGTATCGTACCAGCGATCGCTCCAAACTCCATCAATTAATAACCCCATTGACGATACTCCTTTATTTTATTCACATGCACCGCAACTGCACCTTTGAGTACTACTAAAATTGTAGTGTAACTATCGGGTATTTTAAGCTCGACGTTCGCAATTTGAATTCGAGCAGAATAATTTCTGAGTTGACAGTTTTAAATCGACTTGATAATCACTCCAAGATACATTTAATAACGATCGCTGATAGTTACATGAACTCGCTTGCTTATTGAATTGCAAATCGGACAAACTACTTATATATTCTAAGTTTGAACTTATGTTATTAGTTTATTTTCTGTCTCACTACCCAAACTAAATAATAGGTAATAAAAAATTCATGATTTATTTAGGACTACTACAAAATATTTAAAGACTCATCTGGTGTAATAAAACATGCTCAAAAAATTGGTGCTAATTTTAAAACTTTATAATTAATTATGGATAAAGATTAACATTTACCATTGACTCTTATCATTTTTTAAAATATGAGTTAAAATTCGCCCAACGACTTCATTCAAGAATACGGAGATTACAAGATGTCTGCTTTACGTCAGCCTGATTTTCATGCAAAATATTACTCTCCCCAAGCTCACCCAAAAAAAACTAATAATCAGCAGACAATCTCTAACTCACCAAAAGTACTCAAGTCCAAGGCTTTTTCTAATCCAGCTATTTTACCCAAGAATCTTAAAACCTTGTCTTTAATCCAAAAAAGTTCTTTCGGGTTGGCGATCGCATCAATGACTGCTAGCATAGGTCTTTACATATCTACTGTGCAAATTCCCAAGGTGTGGAGTCAAGAATATCAGCACCTAGAAAACCTGCAAAGACAAGAGCGTCAACTAATCGCAATTAATGAAACAATTAAATATCAAATTGCCCAAGAGGCAAGCCAGAATAATCAATTAACTATATCTAAACCAGAGTCAGCAGTCTTTATCAACCCTGCAAAAGTAGAGTCAAAAGATCAGTCTGAGCTTATAGATCATCAATCAAAGTTAGCCGAAATAAAATTTAATAGCCTTGGATACTAATTGTTAATTGTTAATTGTTAATTGTTCATTGTTCATTGTTCATTGTTGAATCACCAGCAAAGTCTGATTAGTGTCATAAGTTTAATTTTAACTATGCCCAAATCTAAGTCTCAACTGACCCGCAAATCGACTCCCAGTAATTCAGCCAAAAATCGAACAAGAATAGCTCAGAACTCTTGGCGGTCACCGTTACACCGCCGCGTCCGTCATAAACGCCTGGGGAAACCCCAGGCGACGCGGACTTGTAAAACGACGGTGCCTGCGGTGACTTCTTCAAAACGGGCTAAAAGTAAACCTAATCATCAAAGTTCTCAATCGATATTACGGTTGTTTTTAGTTTGGGGAGTCTTGGTGGTTAGTGCTTTGGGCTTAGGATGTCGCTTATATTATTTACAGATTGTTGATCCTGTAATTACCTACCAACAGGCTCCTCAAGGCAAGAAACTGACTCAGATTGCCATAGATCAGCAAACAGCCACCCTTAATTTTTATATTCCCCGTCGTCAAATTGTTGATCGGCAACAAAACGTGTTGGCTACAGATCGCATTACCTATACACTCTACGTTCATCCTCATTTATTTGTCAGAAATTCGCAACCAGTACCAGCAGCCGAAATTGCCGAACAGCTAGCCTCTATTATCGGTAACAAGACTAAAGAAGAACTATTAACTATATTTGCGAAACAAGACTGGGGAATACGTTTAGCAGGAGATTTACCTGAATCTGCCAAAGCAAAAATTGCGAAGATGCAAATTGATGGCTTGGATCTTAAGAAAAACTACACCCGCTTTTATCCCCATCGAGAAATGGCAGCAGAGGTAACAGGATATGTAAATCGTGATACTACCCGTACTCCCCAGGCTGGAGTGGAATTCACTCAGGAACAGCTTTTACAGCGATCGCCAATTAGTTGGAAGATGAAGCGTAGTTTTAATAATCAAAAATCAGTCTTCCATCCAGGGGATTTAGATCGATCGCAACAGCTATTTAATTTTGATGATCTAAGATTACAGCTCACCATTGACCTACGGCTACAGCAAATCGCCCGCAACGCTTTGAAGAAACAAATGGATTATTACAAAGCCAAGCGGGGGGCAGTAATTGTGATGGATGTTCGAGACGGAGCGATCGC
>JBCCDL010000684.1:0-3826 GCA_039030815.1 Cyanobacteria bacterium P01_A01_bin.83
ATAGCAGCGATTATATCGAGCTGCGTAAACTCCCTGTCTTGAGCAAAAGCATCATACATTGCAGCGATGATTGCTTGCTCGATTTCTGCCCCAGAAAAACCATCTGACACTTTGGTTAACTGATCTAGATCGAAGCGATTGATCTCAGAACGTCTTTTACCTAAGTGAATGCTAAAAATATCTCGTCTTTCAATGGAACTCGGTAAGTCCACGAAAAATATCTCGTCAAATCTTCCTTTACGTAAAAATTCTCCTGGTAGTCTTTCTACTCGGTTTGCCGTTGCCATGACAAACACTGGAGATTTCTTTTCTTGCATCCAAGTTAAAAAAGAACCAAATATTCGCCCTGAAGTTCCTCCATCTGAGTCTCCAGAACCCCCTCCACCAGCAAAAGCCTTGTCTAATTCATCAATGAAGAGTATCACAGGAGATATTGATTCAGCCGTTTTTAAAGCACTTCGTAGATTAGCTTCGGAACGACCTACAGTTGAACCATCATATACCCGCCCCATATCTAGGCGAAGCAAAGGTAATCCCCATAGACGAGAGGTTGTTTTAGCAATTAACGATTTGCCACATCCAGGAATACCAAGAATCAACATTCCCTTAGGTTGAGGCAATCCATATTCTCTCGCTCTTTCTGTAAAGGCATTAGAGCGTTGTTTTAGCCATCGTTTTAGTTCTTCTAATCCACCAACAGAATTTATAGTTTCATCTTCTTCAATGTACTCTAAAATTCCATTGCGTCTTATTAGCTGCTTCTTCTCAGAAAGAACAATTTCAACTTCGCTTTCAGTAAGCTGACCAGCTTTAACCTGGGCTTTACGGTATACTTTTTCAGCTTCGTCCTTAGTTAAACCCAGTGCAGCCTTTAGCAGTTTTTCACGAGTTTCTGTACTTAAGCGATTACTTCTACTTTTGGCTAAACGATCCGAAAGCACTTGGTTAAGCTCAGTTAAATTTGGTAGAGGATAGTCTAAAACCACTACCTCCTTTTCTAACTCTATAGGTACTGTTTGCAGGGGAGACATCAAGATAATCAATTTATCTGAGCCTTTAAAAGAAGCGATCGCATCTCTAAGCCATCTAGTTATCACAGGACCATCAATAAAGGGATGCAGATCCTTAAAGATATAGATGCCACTTTCTTTCTGTCTTATAGTCCACTCAATTGCTGCCTCAGGAGATACTGTATTGTGTTGAGTCCCTTGGCGAGGCTGTCCGTACTCTACCATGCCCCTAGTTACAGTCCATACGTAAATACGCTTGTATTCACCATTGTCCTTAGCAATTTTGGCGATCGCATGCTCCGCACGCTCTTCTTCTGGAGTAATTAAATAAATTAACGGATACTGAGCTTGGACTAATATATTTAGCTCTTCTTTCATGATTATCGACCCTGCTAAAACCTTGAATCATATATATTTGGACAACTGGCTGACTAGGCTGCTAACTCTTCCTAAAGACAGGAAACTAATTCCTCCTCATTAGGCTCAACCGTGTCCTCAACCTGAGGTGCTACGCCTAAAGAAATATCATCATCTACAACTCCACCTTGTCCACCTAAAGAAACCATTTCTCCATCGCGCATTACTAGCGGAGAATCACACTCGGGACACAAGTGAACCTGGTGAGTTTTACCATGGGCAGAAAGCCTTGGTTCATCAATCTTTTCGGGAAACCGCATGTAAAAGGAAATTGCCTTTTCTACTAGAGCAGACATCGATTCAACATCTACAGCCGCCTTGATTTTCAATTTCCGATGCAGTTCTGGAGGTATATATAAAGTTATTTTCTGTTTACTTTGCATATCACTTAAGTTTAATAATTACCCGGGTATATGAATACCATATCTAGCAAATTTGATTCTGTCAAGACAGCATGCTGTCTTGACGTCATAATTGTTACACTACTTAACAAAATTAGCTGTATTCTATATTGCTTCTTATTAGTTACTTTGATTGTTGAATGGAGATTTAAAAGCAGTTGAATATAAATGTAATCAGGAACAATATTCAAGCATTTTAGTTCAGATACTACAAAGAAGTTAAAGTTTAACTTAGCGTTATGTAACCTGTGGTATTATAAATGACAATAAATATTGCTAATATTGTTAATTTATTGTCATTTTTGTTGCACATATAAAAACTGAGTAAAGTTTTAGTAAATATACCAACAATCGACTAATAAAGCTGGCTCGAAATCACAAAGTTAATGATAAATTCTTAGTTCAACTCCTTTATTAAAATTTAGTCCTGTTAAACTGCGCCTTATTTTAATGGTTAGTCTATTCATTTTAAGCTATATCTGTTTTGACCAACTCTATTTAAGTGTGACATTCTCCCAATTAGATTTATTTCAAATTATCGAAAATATTTATAATCAGACAGTCTCATGCTATTAAATAAAGTTAAAAATATACCTCATAAATTAAAACGAGAACTTTATCGTATTCCTGCCCTCAATGCATTGAAAGAGCAGGCATATCATAAAGCGTTGGAGCATCATACTCAGTTTCTCCCATCAATAGATCTTCAAAGAAGTTTGATTGTTGATGCTTTGCGTAAAGAGGGTACTTGTATTTTACCAATAGAAAATCTTGAGCTGTCTTCAACAGATGCGATGCTAAAAAAGGCTTTCTCCCTAGCTGAAAATCTTTGTAAGGAAAGTAGTAACACAGAAAATTGTGAAGTTGGCTCGGCAAAAGAAGATCTCAGAGAGTTTCCCGAAATACTATTTTGGGCATTGGAGCCAAAGCTGCTTGATCTGATCGAAAACTATATTGGTTTGCCGATACTATATCAAGGCTTTGCCATGCGCAGAAGTATTGCCGATGGCAAGTATTCTGGAGTAAGACGATGGCATATAGACTGGGAAGATCAGCGTATCATCAAAATAATCATCTATCTTAATGATGTAGTCCCTGGAGGAGGTCCCTACGAATATATACCACGGCAAATGACTTCTGAAGCGATAAAAACCCTAAATTACTATAACTTAGGGTTTTTATCAGATGCCGAAATGTCACAAGCCGTTCCTCAAAAATATTGGCAAGCATGTGTTGCCAGTAAAGGAAGTGTGGTTATCACTGATACCAGTCATGTTTTTCATCGCGCACAGCCGCCAACCGAACAAGAAAGGTTTTCAATTACCTTTTGTTATACTTCCACCACCCCCCAAGTAATATGGAGATCGCGCAAAATATCGCGTAAGCAGTGGCAGTTAGTTGATAGTTCTCTCAACCAAAGACAAAGAGGATGTTTAACTAAAAGGCGATATGGATAAGCAAAAAAAGCTATTACTTAAAGAGTATCTAAGTCGTAGATTCTACAGTAAAACAGCTCAAGAAAAACTGTTTTATATTCCGAGAAAATCTTGAGCTTTGGCGACTACGGTTTTAAGAGAGCCAGGTTGAAAAGGAGAAACTAAGTTAGCTGATTTGGTCAAGCTTTTAAAAGGTGCATTACCACCTCGTTGGCATAAAGTAATATACTCTTCTATGGCTAATTCATAATTCGATTCTGCTTTGATCCAAAACTGCATAGCGCAGCAGAGGGCTAAAGTGTAGTCAATATAGTAAAAAGGCATGCAGTAGATGTGTTGTTTTTCTTGCCATAAACCACCTTGAGACAGATATGATAAATCACCATAATCTCGCCATGGTAGATACAGTTTTTCCATTTCGTGCCACATCTGATTTCTTGCTTGAGGTGTTGCGGTAGGGTTGGCATATACTAAATGCTGAAAATGATCGACAGCACAACCATAGGGAAGAAACAATATCGATTCTGCTAGATGAATTTCACGAAAGCGAGAAGCATCTTCG
>JBCCDL010000685.1:0-3825 GCA_039030815.1 Cyanobacteria bacterium P01_A01_bin.83
GTGTTCGCGGCAAATAATCAGAATCGTCGCGTATTGAGCGATCGCCTGGTATTAGCTGTAGAGGGTACTTATCCTGTAGTATGTAAAACTCCTGTGGGCTTTATCACTGATGAGGTGATGTTATTTTTCCCCTTAATTTTTGAAGAATTAAATTTAAAGGCGCAATTCCCTCTTAGATTGCGTCCCGAAACCGAACAGGAGTTGGCAACTCAACTCTGGCGACAAGAATCAGATTGGCAAGACTTGTGTGAGATCGAGCCTGAGTATCGATTGGTGCGCCAAACTCTAGACTTGATGCAGCTAGCTGGTGCGGGTGGGGTACCGACTGAAGACATACCAGCAATTCTAGATCAGGGTTTAGCCAGCTTAGATAGTAGCCAGAATCATAGTTATCTTTGGCAACGTATGGGAGCCTTATTACTCTCATGGCGTAGCTGGTGTTTAGATCGGGGTTTGCTTACCTATGGCTTAATCTATGAGCTGTACTGGCGTTTCTTGTTACCCAATCCCAAGTATCAGCACCACCTACAAAACCGTTACCAGGCAATTTTCGCCGATGATGTCGACGACTATCCAGCGATCGCTCGTGACCTATTTGAGGTGTTATTAGATCAGGGTGCAAGGGCAGTATGTACCTTTAATCCTGATGGTAAGATTCGACTGGGTTTAAACGCCGATCCTGATTATCTTCAGGGGCTAGCTACTCGTTGCCAACTAGAAAGCCTCACCCCGACTACTACTAGCCTTCAAAGCGAATTTGCCGATACAGCAGTAGAGCTAGTCAACGAATCAGCCTATTTAGTTACAGCACCAGAATCTATTCAATCTCTGCAAACTATCTCCCGCGCCGAATTACTGCGTCAAACTGCCGAAATTATTATTCAAGCAGTACAACAGGGGATCGACCCAGGGAAAATTGCCATTATTGCGCCTGGTTTGGATGAAATTGCTCGCTATAGCCTGATCGAAATTCTCTGGGCTAAAGGCATTGGAGTGACTCCTTTAAACGAACAACGTCCTTTAATTAGCTCCCCTCTGGTCAGAAGTTTACTCACCTTACTTGGCTTAGTATATACCGATTTAGGTCGCTTAGGTTCACGGGAAGCGATCGCCGAAATGCTGACGGTATTTAGTTATACCTCAGATACCAAATCCCCCTCAATGGCTCAGATCGATCCTGTTAGAGCAGGGCTGATCGCTGACTACTGCTATCACGTTGCCCCTGAAGCTCCTTATTTAGCGCCAGTAGAAACTTTCTCCCGTTGGGATCGTTTAGGTTATCAAGCAACTGAAGCCTATCAAAAAATTGTGAACTGGATCGAGGCGAGTAAACTCAGACAACAACAGCAAAGTTTTCTGACACCAACTATTTTGTTATCAGAAGCCATCGAACATTTTTTTAACCGTGGTTCATTTCTCAGTAGCGATAAACTAGCCATCCTCAGAGAATTAATGGAAACCGCCCAGCATTTCTGGGAGGTAGATCGGCGACTAAGACAATATGAGCCAATTTTTCAGACCCAGTCCCAAACCATAGCTCAGTTTATTCAACTATTACGACGGGGTACCATTACCGCCAATCCTCGCCCTCTACGGCAGTTTACCCCCCAAACAGGGAGTGTCACCCTCGCTACCGTCTTTCAATATCGCTCCTTACGCTCATCCCATGACTGGCAATTTTGGCTAGATGCAAGTTCTCCCCTGTGGTCGCAGGGTGGGGCAGCAACCTTATTTGCAGCACCTCTATTTCTTAAACAATGGACAGGTAAAACCTGGATGCCCGAAGATGAATTTGCCATGGACAAAGAACGTTTATCACGTATTATGCGAGATGTTTTAGCCAGAGCAACCACCAGAATTTTTCTGTGCCATAGTGACTTAGGTGTTAATGGTACTGAACAAACAGGAGCATTGTTACCTTTGGTACATGCTACCAGGCAGTATGAGGAGTAAGGAGTAAGGAGTAAGGAGTAAGGAGTAATAAGTAAAGAGTAAGGAGAAAAGATTCAATTGTTTCTGTAAGCAACGCCAAAAAACAATCAGAAGAACACTCTTATTCCTCATTCCTTGTTCCTTTTAAGCTGATTGGTTTAACATTTTGAGGCAATAAATCGTAATAAAAGTAAAATTGCTCAAGGTATATTTTTAAGATGAGAAAATTTTGGCATCGACATCAATCTTGGGCGCGGATAGTTATGCTCTTACTAATTCTCGTAAGTGTATTTATTAATGCTGTTGATGAAATTGAGCCTCGTACAGTAGAACATGATGCTAGGCATAATCTGGCAATGGCTTACAATAATTTCCAGTATGGAGTTATTTCCGATTTAAGAACCGATCAGCCTGATATTACTCCTACCTATCGTCGAGAACCGCTGTATTCCTTCCTTTTGAGCGGAGTTCTCAAAGCGATCGCCGATCCTCAGACAACTACCCACGATTGTTTAACTAAACCTGAACCTGCCTGTGTCTCACTGCAACTACAATTGCAGTGGTTTAACCTGTTCTTACTATTTCTGCTTACCATCACCACGTTTTTGGCAGCACGCATCATTATTGGGGATAACTTTGCCCCTTACCTGGCTAGTTTACTTGTCGGTATTTCCCCTGGTTTAACTGATGCTATTAATAATTTTTATACCGAATTAATCGCCGCATTGCCATTATTAATTTTGGCAACCTTTCTCTATCTAACCGTTACCCGCAGACGATGGCAACCATATGCGATCGCTGCTGGCTGTGCCTTTGGGGCTTTGATGCTAACCAAGGCAGTGTTTTTGTACTTTGGAATGATACTATGCTGTGCTTTTGCTCTTTATGCTGCCAAACAAAGATCCTGGCAACCATTGAAAATGATGGTAACAGTACTTCTGGTCGCATACATGATTGCTGGACTGTGGATGACTCGCAACTATCTCTATTTTGGCACTGCTAAGATTTCGGGCAGAGGTGGAGAAGTTTTAGCTATTCGAGCGAAATTTTCAGAAATGAGCTGGTCAGAATATCGCGCTTCTTGGTTGGTGTTTACTCCTGAAAAACCGTTCCTTAAAAGTTGGTTTGATCCTCAAGATTATGCCAGGTTTGATCGCTCAAATCCTGAAGGTTTTTATCGCAGTACTAAAGAGCGAGTCTCTGCCATGCGTAAGGGGGATACTGTGCAAAAAGTTTATCAGCAACAAGCAATTGACGACCAGCTTAAAGCAGAATCTATCAATAAAATTAAGCGTAATTGGGTCAAGCATTTAGCCTTGACAACTACTTTCGCCTATCGGGGTTCGTTTGTCAGAATGTTTGCTGAAAATAGCCTAGTGCCAGTGCGCTTAGTATATTTTATTTCTCTATTTACTGTCCTAGCTTGGGCGTTGAGATATCAGGATATTGGTTTAATTTTCTTTATGTTACCAGCACTTTACAGTTACGCTATCCATGCTTTTGCTTCTCACTATATTTCTCGTTTTAGCGATCCTTTAATTCCCTGTTTGGCAATTATTTTTGCTTTACTAGTTAAAAGACTTAGCTCTAAGCCAAAAAGTATAGGAAATAGCAAAAAGAAGGCGTAAAACTATCTGTAAAGTAGCTAATGTCCACCCTAACCATAGACTGTTACGAAGTATTTGTTCTAAGTTGGGCTTCTAGCTAGCGCCGTCCATGACTATTGGTATAGCAATCGAATTATAGGTTAGGAAAGCTCTAAATCTCTCTGCGTCTTTGCGTCTCTGTGCGAGATAATTTTTTACTGTCATCAGCTTTGCTTCAACTGCTATATTTGTTGATTTTGAGCAATTTTAGCGATTGGTATGCTGCGTGCGCGGAGCGCGATCGCCA
>JBCCDL010000686.1:0-3809 GCA_039030815.1 Cyanobacteria bacterium P01_A01_bin.83
CCTCAAATACGATACGATAAAACTTGCAAATATCAATAACATGTTAATTTAGCTACATAATAGGAGATCTTAGTTTGAATACTCAATCTAATAGTTGGCAACCATTGCTAGGAGGTATTGTTGCCGCCCTAGTGGTTTTGATTGCTTTTAATTCATTTGTGATTCTTAATCCAGGACAGGCGGGAGTCCTTAGTATTTTGGGTAAAGCCCAGGATGGTGTGTTGCTAGAAGGAATCCACCTCCGTCCACCTTTAGTTTCCAACGTCGATGTTTATGACCTGACGGTACAAAAGTTTGAAGTTCCTGCTGAAAGTTCCACTAAGGATTTGCAAGATCTTAAGGCTAGTTTTGCGATCAACTTTCGCTTAGATCCGATTCAGGTAGTGGAAATTCGCCGTAAACAGGGAACTCTACAAAATATTGTTTCTAAAATTATTGCTCCCCAAACTCAAGAATCTTTTAAAATTGCCGCAGCCAGAAGGACTGTGGAAGAGGCAATTACTAAGCGTAATGAACTCAAAGAAGACTTTGACAATGCTTTGAGCGATCGCCTGGACAAATATGGTATTTTAATCTTAGATACTAGTGTAGTTGATCTCAGTTTCTCCCCTGAATTTGCCCGTGCGGTAGAAGAAAAGCAGATTGCCGAACAAAAATCCCAAAGAGCAGTATATGTCGCCAGAGAAGCCGAACAACAGGCTCAGGCAGATATCAACCGAGCTAAGGGTAAAGCCGAAGCACAAAGATTATTAGCCGAAACCTTAAGAGCGCAGGGAGGGGAGTTAGTATTACAAAAAGAAGCGATTGAAGCCTGGCGAGAAGGTGGCGCTCAAATGCCCAAAGTACTAGTTACTGGGGGTGATTCTCAAGGTGGAGTTCCTTTCTTGTTTAATCTAGGTGGTGTTGAGTAGTATAGTCGTACAAAGTTTTATTTGGGTAAGTTAGGTTATTTATTCGTAAGGATGAGGGATGAGGGATAAGGGATGAAGGACAAAGGCGTAAGTTTTAAGGGCGTAAATGTGAGGTTCCCTCATATTGTTGACCGCCCGCATTGCCGCGTGTAGGAATTAACCTACTTACTCAAGTAGAATGTCCTGAGCTAAATCCTTAAAGTCATACTACTATCAGCTTCATCAGAATAAAAAAAAGGTGGGATAGACCCACCTGATCACTAAAAATGTAGCTTGAATGTGTTTATTTTAACGGTCAACAGACCCCATAATAATGTCCACGCTACCCAGAATTGGCATAATGTCAGCTAGCTTAACGCCTTTGAGCAATTCTGGAAGAATTTGCAAATTGTTAAAGTCTGGGGCGCGAATTTTCCATCGCCAGGGGAAGACATTATTATTACCCACGATAAAGATACCCAGTTCTCCTTTGCCGCTTTCTAAGCGTACATAATGTTCCCCTTCAGGAATTTTAAAGGTGGGAGCAACTTTTTTAGCGACATACTGGTATTCAAAGTCATTCCACTGAGATTTACGCCCTTCTGCCATGCGTTTGGCTTCGAGGTTTTCATAAGCGCCGCCAGGAATACCAGTTAAAGCTTGACGAATAATCTTAATTGATTCGCGCATCTCGCGAACGCGCACCAAATATCGGGCAAAACAGTCTCCTGCGGTCTCCCAATGAATATCCCAGTCAAAATCATCGTAGCACTCATAATGATCTACTTTACGTAAATCCCATTTGACTCCAGAAGCACGAAGCATGGGACCTGACAGTCCCCAATTAAGTGCCTGGTCGCGAGTAATTGTGCCTACCCCTTCAACTCGGCGACGAAAAATAGGATTATTGGTAATTAATTTTTCATATTCATCAATTTTTGGCTCAAAATAGTCGCAAAAATCACGACATTTCTCAATCCAACCATAAGGCAGATCAACCGAGACACCACCAATACGGAAATAATTATTATTGACTAACCGTTGACCTGTTGCCGCTTCCCAGAGGTCGTAAATCAGTTCTCGTTCACGAAAAATATAGAAAAACGGAGTCTGTGCGCCAACATCTGCCATAAACGGCCCTAACCATAATAAATGATTAGCAATGCGGTTTAACTCCAGCATAATTACTCGGATATATTGCGCCCTTTTTGGGACTTCAATCCCAGCAAGCTTTTCGGGTGCATTAACAGTAATTGCCTCATTAAACATCCCTGCTGCATAGTCCCAACGACTCACATAGGGGACATACATGACGTTGGTACGATTTTCCGCAATTTTCTCCATACCTCGGTGGAGATAGCCAATTACAGGTTCGCAGTCAATCACGTCCTCCCCATCGAGGGTCACAATGAGACGCAAAACGCCGTGCATTGATGGATGATGGGGACCCATGTTGAGAATCATGGGTTCGGTTCTAGTTTCTATCTGTGCCATAAATTAGCAATCTTTTTGTAATGAGGATTTATTATCTTCTACTGCTACGTTGTAATCTATCTTATCTAGTTTCTTGGCTGGTAAGGAAATTTTTTATTGAGAGTAAGTAGCTAGCATAAAATTACTAATAAATGATGTTTGGCTGCTCTGAATATAGCTCTAATTTCTCGGCTCCCTTAGTAAAAACGGTAATGCAGTCCATATATTCTCCGTTCTGCTCCCTCCAGGTCATTTTTGGCACGGGAAACCCCAAACCCGTGGAGGAATCAATTCGACTCATAAATAAGGAATTTACTTTAGGAGACTTACCTTCAATGGTCGAATTGGAGTTTGTGCCAACAATCATAGTTTTCTATGTTTGCCAAAAATCTTTTGTAGAAGCGGTTCAGGAATATTTTTAATCGTTATGCTTGCCATTTATCGAGTTTTTGGTTGCATTATGGTTACATTATGGCTTGCCAATTTTATCATAAGCAAAACAAGCAAGCGATCGCAGGTTGAGTAAGAGAAGTAATTTAACCAAGTAGTTGTTTGTTGAGCCTTGGGGAGCAGCCCAGAAACCGCTATGCTCTTCTAACAGTCTTTAACAGACAGATTTTTTATCATCACACTGAAACTGCAAGGCAAAGATGTATGGGGAATAATTATTATCTGGGTTATATCTGACTAAAATAATAAACTAAAAATAATAATCAGCTAGTAATCACGCTCTATCTCAATAAATTTAATCATGAATCATGATTATCAACCAAATGATGTAATTTCTCAAAAATACCGAATTACAAAATTGTTAGGAACAGGAGGAGTAGGAAAAACTTATGAGGCAGAAGATATCACTACCTCTCAAAAAGTAGCAATTAAAATCGTTTCTTTTCGTCAAGCAAAAGACTGGAAAATCTTGGAACTGTTTGAGCGAGAAGCTAAAACATTGGCTTCTCTTGGGCATCCTAGCATTCCTACATACATTGAGTATTTTCATCTCGATACCGATGATGATCGATGTTTTTATTTAGTACGTGAGCTGATTACAGGTCATTCTCTATTCGATTTAGTACAGCAGGGTTGGCGTGCAACTGAGGATGAGGTTAAACAAATAGCAATTCAAGTATTAGAAATTCTTAAATATCTTCATCAACAAACCCCTCCCATAATTCATCGAGATATCAAACCACAAAATCTAATCAGAGACGACGAGGGAAAGCTATTTTTAGTCGATTTTGGCTCGGTGCAAGAAGCTTATCGTCAAACTTTGAGCGGCAATAGTACTTTTGTGGGAACATTAGGTTATATGCCGCCCGAACAGTTACGAGGGCAAGTCAGTTTTGCTTCCGATTTATATAGTTTGGGTGCAACGATACTATTTTTGTTGACTAAGCAATGCCCTGATGATCTGCCACAGCAAAGAATGAAAATCAATTTTCGTTC
>JBCCDL010000687.1:0-3796 GCA_039030815.1 Cyanobacteria bacterium P01_A01_bin.83
AAAGATATTTTGACAATCGAGAACATAGATTCGACATAACCTTACCAAAAGATAACGATCCAATATTAGCTGTATGTCCTCAATGTAACTCCAAAGCTTTAGTACTTCCGAATACTAAAGACACAGTAAAATGTGTTTGTACGAAATGCTCTTTCAATAAAACAAAATCAAATAAAAGTCGTTCGTTAGGATGGCATATGGATATTCCTCATGATGGATATTTTGGTTTCGATCTCTGGCTACAAACTTATTGCTGCGGTCATTCTTTATATGCTTTTACTATTAGACACTTAGAATTATTGGAAAAATATATTCAAGCAGACTTACGAGAAAGAAGACCTAGTGAAAATGGATGGTGGTGTAATTCTTCCGTGGTTGCTAAACTTCCTAAATGGATTAAATCTCACAAGAATAGAGAGCAACTTCTTAAAGCAATTGAAAAACTCAGAGCAAAATTATAGTTATTAACTATTCATTATTGATTATTAATTAATACAGAACTAACCAATTGCTGAGTATAAGGATGCTGTGGATCGTCTAATACCCTATCCGTCAAACCCGATTCAACTATTTGACCATTTTTCATCACCAACAAACGGTGTGCTAACAATCTCACAACACCAATATCGTGGGTAACTAAAATAACACTTAAGTTGAGGTTGCGAACAAGCGATCGTAATAAGTCTAATAACCTTGCTTGTACGGAAACATCCAATCCTCCTGTGGGTTCATCCATAAAAATTAGACGGGGTTTTGTAGCCAAAATTCTAGCTATTTGCAAACGCTGCTGCATCCCTCCTGAAAAAGTGCTGGGTAAATCATCTATTCGGTTAGTATCTATTTCTACCTGTTGTAACCAATATTTAGCTGACTCTCGAATATTTCCATAGTGACGCACTCCCACATTCAACAATCTCTCAGCAATATTTCCCCCTGCTGTTACGTTCATTCTTAACCCGTCACGAGGATTTTGCTGTACAAATCCCCATTCAGTTTTTGTTAATTTGCGATGTTGCGATTCGGATATTTTTTTAATATCTGAAATGTTATTTTCGATATTGGTATAAGTTATCTCTCCTGCATCAATTTCCAAGTTACTACCAATACAATTTAATAAAGTAGATTTACCCGATCCAGACTCGCCAACAATACCTAATACTTGCCCTGGATATAGATTAAAATTGATGTTATTACAAGCTTTGAGATTACCGTATGTTTTAGTTAGTTGATTTATGTTTAAGATAGGATTCATTTGTTTAAATTAATAGTTAATAATTAATAATGAATAATTGCTTGTATTCTTAATTGATTCTTTCTATTCCTATAGCTTCCCCTGTTTGGCGATCGCAAACTAAAATAAATTCTGAATTAGGCATTCTTAAATCGGGAGGGATACAGGCGATCAAGATATCTTTGGCAACACCACCATCAATTTTTCTTGAATTAATAATGAATAATGAGTAATGAATAATGAGTAATTATTCATTATTCATTGAACAATAGTCTGTGTCCGAACAAATCCACATTCTTCCTCCTTCATTATCAATAACTACTTCATCAAGATAACTATCAGTTGAACCGCAAAACTCACAGGCTTTATCTTCCCACTTTTCAATAGAAAAAGGATAATCTTCAAAATCCAAGCTTTTAACTTCTGTATAGGGAGGAACGGCATAAATTCTTTTTTCTCTTCCTGCACCAAATAATTGCAAGGCAGGATTATTATTCATTTTTAGATTATCAAAACGTGGAATGGGACTCGGTTTCATCAGATATCTTTTATTTACTATTACGGGATAATCATATGCAGTTGCGATATGTCCAAAGTTAGTAATATCCTCATATAATTTGACATACATCGAGCCATATTCTTCTAAGGCGTGCATTTTAGCAGCTTCAGTTCTCGATGGTTCAATTACGAACAAAGGTTCGGGCATGGGAACTTGATAAACTATAGTTTGTCCCTCGGTTAAGGGTATTTCGGGAATGCGATGTCTGGTTTGAATTAAAGTTGCTTCGCTAGTTTTTTCCGTAGTATTAACACCACAAACCTTTTTGAAAAATCGCCTAATATTTACCGCATTAGTTGTATCGTCTGCACCCTGATCGATTACTTTTAAAGTATCGTCTTTCCCTATTACACTAGCCGTTACTTGAATACCTCCCGTTCCCCAGCCATAAGACATAGGCATTTCACGGGAAGCAAAAGGTATTTGATGTCCAGGTATGGCAACAGCTTTTAAAATTGCACGACGAATAGAGCGTTTTGTTTGTTCGTCGAGATAGGCAAAGTTAAATCCCTTTTCAGTATTCGTTGTATTGTGAGACATAGGTTATAAAATTAATAATTAGTAATTAATAATGAATAATTGTTTTACGAATCTCGAAAGAGCATTAAACATTGCTGAAACATTATCTAACAAAAATAATCTAACTTCTGAAGAAGAACAGCTTTTAGACTTGTTGGTAACCCTAATCGAAAATTTTGAAAGCCAGAAATATACTTTTGATAATAATTCAACTCCATTATCTAGATTAATATTTTTGGTTGAAGCGAATAATTTAAGGCAAGTAGATTTATTAGACATTTTTGGTTCTAAAGGCATTGCTTCTGAGGTTTTTAATGGTAAACGTCAAATCAGTAGGACTCATACCATTAAATTAGGAAAACGATTTAATGTCGATGCTGCTTTGTTTTTGATTTAGTAAAACTTTTTTATTCATAGAATTTTATTTATTCTTATTCAATAAATTTAGCTAAAATACGATTTATTGAAATAAAATCAATATTATTTTTTCTTTTGTCCCAAATTTGTACTTGAAATTGTTTCTCTAAAAGTTTTGCTGCTTGAAATCTGATAAATTTATGATCGCTTTTTAATTCTTTATATACTTTTATAACGGGAATAAACGGTTTTACTTGACTATCCCACCATTGCTTTGCATATTCATAATCTTTATCAGATTTAATAGCTTCTGAAAATTCCTTTACTACTGAGTCTGTCATATAGCTTTTTAAACCTTTGATAACATTATTTCTAATTAATTTATTAGTAGCATCATCTTGGTATTTCGATTGTTTAGCAGCTAAAAGATGTTCTAAGTAAACATTTAGATCTATGGGTTCGAGAGATGGCTTGAGAAAATCTGGGGTTAATGTTGGTTCTAAATTTAATAGATTGAATTGTAATTCAGAGATAAATCCTAAAGCTTTTGCTGTTTTTAGCCGAAACTGGGACAACTCCAAATCTTCTTCTAATTCTTTAGCGCGATCGCAAACTGAATCAATTAATTTACTTGCTTAGGGTATCCTTTAGGGCAATTGTCCATTTCTAGACTCTTTTCTCATTTGTCTCACTAAATTTAATTCTGCTTGAAAATCAATATAGTGGGGCAACTTTAAATGCTGGACAAATCCCTGCGCCTCTACATTATCTGAATGATATAAAACGAACTCTTCATCTTGCGCCACCCCTTCTATTTCTTCGCCAAATTCTTTTGCTCTTAATGCTCGATCTACTAGTGCCATTGACATCGCTTTACGTTCGTTATAGCCAAAAGTTAAACCGTAACCTCTAGTAAATTGTGGTGGTAAATCTTTGCTCCCTTTAAACTGATTTACCATCTGCACTTCAGTTACTTGAATATCGGCGATCGCAATTTCAAAACCCAATTCTTCTGGTTCGATAATTACTTCTACTTCCCCTACCCTGATTTCTCCTGCAAAGGGATGATTTTTGCCATAGCCTCTTTGGGTGGAATAAGCTAAACCCAATAAGAAACCTTCATCAGCACG
>JBCCDL010000688.1:0-3794 GCA_039030815.1 Cyanobacteria bacterium P01_A01_bin.83
AAACTTATTGTATGAGGCTTGGCGTTATTTGGCGATCGAGCAAGAATATTCTAGTTCTCTAACCCAACTACTCAATTATGAAGCGGTTGATGTGGAATCGGTAGTAAATATTTTAGGTAAATTAGACCTCCAGCAAAACTAAGACTTAAGCTAATTCAAGCCGTAGAAAAAGTTTATTTGCGCGATCGCTATCAAGCTTTAGACTTTAACGACAACATTAAAACCCTTAACTTTGAAGACGATACCAAACCCCTTTGGTCGAGAATAGGACGTGCCAGATTATTCGCTCAGAAAGTAAGAGAAATAGAAACTAAAATACGCGATCGCATTAAATCCCTTCAAGCAGAAATGCGAACCGAAGTACAAAACATAGATTATTTTCCCATCAATTTATTTACCCTTTCCTTAGAAAAGATCGGCAATATTTTAGATGGCGCGTTACACACCAATACACCCCAAGGAAGTACAGGTAAAAAACAACAAACCGAATCAGGTACTCTCGGTCAATATCTCAAAGACTTACAAGTAGCCAATGCGAACGATAAATTAGATAAACTAGCCCAGGAAGTCGGTATTGAATTAGATACTAATAATGAAATTCCTCTAGCGGATATTGACGGACAAATCGCTTGGGGTTTTAGAAGTCTAGAAAAAGCTTACCAACAGTTAAATCAAAGACTATCAACTACTCAAAGTAAACTAACCAAATTAAGGCAAATTTTAGATAATTCTCCCGATAACTTTAAATATCCAGAAGACATATCTAGTGTTTCTGATTTGCTAAAAAAGACTAGCTATATTGAGGATGCTTTAGCAACTATTCAAGAGGAAGATGCAGAAAGTCTCAGAGACGACTCTACTTACGATAAACCTGCTAAATTTGGTGATTTCAAACCGTTAATGAATACAGCAGTTGAAACCTTGCTCAAAGAACCCAAACGACAATTAGATAAACTAGCGGGTCAGGTTCTTACTTTAGAAAATGCTGTCTCAGCTTATTATAAATTCCTCTTAAACGATTCTAATTTGCAGGCTTGGGAACAAGGATTAAATGCCCTACTGAAAATAAAAAAACAACCCCCATATCAACCATTAACCCTAAACAATCTGGAAACAGTGGGCAATTTACAAAAAGAGATCGCTTTAAAACAAAAGCATTACCAGAAATGTCGAGAAAAAACCGCAGAATTATTAAAGGGAACTGGAATATCGGGCGATCGCTGGCAAACTATCGTCAAAGCTATTGAAGTAGGACAAGACCCTAAATTAGACTCAGGCGAAGCAGAAAATCTGGTCAATAAGGGTTTTTTAGTCCGTACCTATCGATTGGGAGAATAATTGCGATCGCTTATGAATATCCATATCCCTATTTGGTTAATTGGAACTCTGGCTAATCATCGTCGCAGTCGCATTTTACAAGATGTCTTAGCAGCAAAAACCTCAAACAAAGATTTACCTGAATCTGGCATTTGCCTCTTGTTTGGTAAGGAATTTCAAGAAGCAGAAGAAGCAGAACAAAATAACTGGTATGAGTGGTCGCAACAGCCATCCAGAATGTTGCTCTTACTTCCTCCCTTTAAAACAGGAGAATGTTTTATTCCCTGTGAGTGGTCTGTATACCGTAATAAAAACGATCTAGAGCAAAATCTTCCATTAGCCAAACTACTATCGCCAGAAGTTCGCTACGAATTGCGGGGTCAATTACAAATTGCCAAGCAAATTGGCGGTCAATGGGATAATTTGGGCATCAACACCGTATATTATCGTCAACATCCCCATTCAGGGTTATTTGCTATAACTTGTCTACCTCTATGGTCTATCGCTTTATTAGATCGTCAATCTGAATTGAATGATTGGCTAGTAGAGTTTTATAGCTTAGTAGGTCAAGCAGCTTATTCAGAGGAAATATCATCAACTTCTTTTGAACTAAAACCAGAATATTACACCGTCTTGTTGCACTTACTCAGCCAAAATTTCACTGACCAAACAGTAGCTTTAGTGGCTTTAGAAAATTCCCCTATTTTTTCTTTAGATCTTAAAGTAGCTCAATCTTGCTTAACAGAACTAGAATCTCAAGAATTAATTGCAGGGGTTAAAATTACGACAAAAGGAATGAATATAATTCGTCAAAGTCCATATTCAGCATATGCTGAAGCATTAATCGCATAGGTTTGAATTTTATGACAGCAAATTTAGACCAAATTAAAGGGCGATCGCTAGCTCAAACTCTAGCTATCCAATCTCAAATTAACTTACCTGGGACGGTTGGACGTATTCTCAAACAGGTTAGAGATTTAGAAAGAATTGCTCCTTTATTTGCTCAAGCAGGATTGGTGCGATCGCTAGAACGACCCAATCCTCTCAATATTCGTGTAGGGGGAATAGCGACTCAAGCTAATATTACTAAAACTATTGGCGGTTTTCTTTATGCTGCTGCTGCGACTCGTATCGATTTAGCAGTTGAAAACAATGTCATTGCTACCGTAGGGCAAGATAGCACCTGCGAATTGGACGACATTAACTACGAGAATCAATCCAAACGACTTCAGCTAATAAATATTCGTCAGGCTTATGAAATGGCAGATAAAGCCATTAATTCAGAACGAGGTTACGACCTAATTTTACTCGATTGTCCTTTGGTACTCGATCGCAGTATGGTTCCTTTAAAGGAAGCTGCTAGTTATGCCAGCTATCGGGATGACTTCGATAAAGCGATCGCAGCAATTAGTAATTTTTGGTCGAATAATCGAGATAAACTACAGCCTTGGAATCCCAACGGGACGGCTGTTGTGGGACTAGCAGCAGAACGCTATGGCGCGATCGTTAATATTGCCAGACAAGACCTACGTACCCTAGAAGGTAGAAAGCATATTCTAACGACAGAAGCGATTAATACCGACTTTATCGCCCAGATACAAGAATCTGATAGTGCTATTTCCAGCATCGGAGAAAGACGTTTTATCTATGGCATTCTCAACGCTTACTCCCGTACCGCAACCTTTAGAATGAACGTGCAAACACCCCGCATGGAACCTAAAGATGTAATTTCTTTGGGGGTTATTGGCTATCACTTCAAAACAGCACAAACCGATACTCCCTGTTTGCTACAAACAATTGGCGATGAACCTAACTGGAATCAAAAAACACTCGATCACATTGCAGCCGAAATTATGGCATTAACTATGGCAGGAGCAACTCCTCTACCAATTCAACTGGCACAAAAAGAACAGCAAGCATTAAACAAATTTATCGAATACTATAGCGATAGTCTTAAATCTGAAATCAAAAAACGGGAAATTGAAGATTTATGGCTCTCCGATTTAGATAGTGCTTCTGCAACATTTTTATGAGTTTCAATTCACATTGTAAAACAGTATAAAAATAACTTAATTTGTAGTAATAAAGCTGCTTTTATCAAAATTAGTCATTATGTGATCGCCTTAACTAGGGCTGCATTCCATAATTTTCTGTATGCCCATATCTAAAATACCAATAAATATTAAGAAAAATAATAACACGATCACAGATAATTGATTCCATATTTCTATTACTTTATTCTTTTCATTATTTTTTTGGGGAATATATAAAATATTCTTAAAGAATAATTCATTCGATATTTGTGCTTCCTCTTGTTGAGGGGAATTTAAAATACTATCTATATCTTGAATTTTTTCTAGACAATACTTTGCTCGAGTCCAGTTATTTTGAATATGTATAGCTGATTCCCTCAGTATGAAAAACGCATAATAGCAGATAGGAACTGAGTTCTGCCGAAGCAACCGCCCTTAATAATC
>JBCCDL010000689.1:0-3792 GCA_039030815.1 Cyanobacteria bacterium P01_A01_bin.83
AATAAGCGATCGCCCAGGAATTAATAAAGCCAAACTAGCTAAGGCAAAGTGAAGCCAAATATTGCTCAAAATTGGAACGGTAGGCAAACCCAAATGATGCAGATGACCAACACTAGAAACAACTAATAATACCGTCGCCGTAATCAACTGCTGCAATTGCTGGCGTGTTTGCTTCTGCCGTTTTACCTGATTCTCTTGCGCTGTTTGATAAATACTGCGATCGCTCTTTCTCAGATGACTGGGAAAACCTGTCTTAGATAACTTCTCTGCTAAAGCTTCTGGAGCAACACTGGTAGGCTCATATTTAACTACCGCTACTTCCGTAATCAAATTAACGCAAGCCGATACCACTCCCGAATTTTGCTCTAGCTGCCTCTCAACTGCCTTAACGCATCCTGCACACTTCATTCCTCCTACATCCAGGGCAACTGTTTTCAATGCAGCAGGGTCAGATATCTGTTGCTCCTGATTTACCGAAGACAAGGGAGATTTAACCATAAATCGAGTTTCGTTTAATGCTTGCGATGCTGTTGTACTTAATTAATCTTAGATCAATCAATAGGTAGATTAACTTATCTATTTTGGCAGATTGTTTTAGCTATTCCTCTGCTTGTTTACCAGTAATACTTTAGAAAATTGGTAAGTAGGTAGGCAGAATAATTTATAAAACCCAAGTAGTCAATCTCTTCCCTGACCCCTAACCCCTACACCCTAACCCCTGCCACAGCTATTTTATATTTAATTTCACCTACTCACTTATAGGTGAGGACGATTAGAATTCGCCATCACACTGTAATCGTAATCACCATTAACCTGATTTTTTTTGGTTACAAGTAAAATACAGTAACTATTTATAACAATTAAGCCTTAACTATGTTTAATTTTAACCCTAAAGCCCAATCATTACTTGGTGCCGTCTTTGCTGCCAGCTTAAGCGCGATCACTCTACAATCTTCTGCCAGAGCTGAAATTAAAAATATCTCCGAATTCTTATTCCAAACTGCTGAGATGATGAATCAAAATTTGCCAAAGATGATCAATCAGAATACTCGATGGGATTCTTCGGTTGCTGGACCAGGTAAAATGCTGAGTCATAAATTTACCTTAGTCAACTATTCGGCAAATCAAATTGATGGTGTAGAGCTTGCCAAAGACATGCGTGATCCTATTATAAAAACTATTTGCAATAATCCTGCTGCCCAGGTATTTTCTGAAAATGGGGTATTTTGGAATATTAATTACTATGATAATGCCAGTAATCTAATTGCCAGAGTACAAGTTGCTCCTAAAGACTGTAAATAGTGAGTCATACAAATACTCGATGCTGGAGAGAAGGCATCTGTTGACGTACCTGCTGTAAGCGGTGAGGATTAATTTCGGCAACTACTACCCCTGGTGCGTTGCCTGCATCAGCTAAAATCACGCCCCAGGGATCGATAATCATCGCGTGACCATGAGAGCAACGGCGCTCATAGTGATTGCCTGTCTGTGCAGGGGCGATAATATAGCAGGTATTTTCGATCGCCCTAGCCTGTAGTAGAACCTGCCAGTGGTCTTTCCCCGTATAGGCAGTAAAAGCAGCAGGGATAAATAATACGTCAGCACCTTGACGGGATAAGTAACGATAAAATTCGGGAAATCGCACGTCATAACAGATAGATAGTCCCAATTTACCCAACTCAGGAGATTCATAGATTGCAGGTATTTCCTTGCCTGCCATTACAGTGCTAGATTCCTGATAAGTATTGCCGTCAGGAACATTGACATCAAATAAATGAACTTTTTGATAGTGAGCCACCTGTTGACCATCAGGAGTTACTAAAACCGCAGTATTATAGGCTTTGTCAGGATTATCTGCTACAGGTACGGGAAAACCTCCTCCCAGGATGGTAATTTGAAATCTCTGCGCCATTTTTTTGAGAAAAAGCTTAGTTTTGTCCGCAATTTCTGATGCTTGAGCAATTTTGTCGGTTTCTTGACCCAAAAAAGCAAAATTTTCAGGCAGACAGACTAATTCCGCCCCTTGACGTACTGCTAATTCGATTAATTCCTCTGCTTCGGCTAGGTTTTTAGCTAGGTCTGGTTTGCTGGTCATTTGAACAGCGGCGGCGAGATATGACTTCATGAATCAACTTAATTTTTTTGGTTTAGCCTTTCTAGAATATAGCCAATTGGGTTAGCAAAATCTTGGTTTACAAACTGGACATTTATTTATTTATAAGGAAAATCCCTCTGGCAACAATTTGCTAATAGATAATGTTTGCCAACCCTGTTGACCGAGAAAAATAACTTGAGCAGTTTTGCCAAATTCCCAGATTACCTGGCGACAAGCCCCACAAGGAGAACAAGGTACATTTTTGCTATTGACTACGGCGATCGCTTTTATGTCTATTGTATCCTGTTCTAAACTGATCACAGCACTGGCGATCGCATTTCTTTCGGCACAGATACTCAAGCCATAAGAAGCATTTTCCACATTGCAACCAGCAACAATTTTACCTGTAGTGGTCAAGAGTGCTGCCCCTACCCGAAACTGAGAGTAGGGAGCATAAGCATGCGCCATGGCGCTAGTAGCGACATCAATCAGCTGTTGTTTTTCTGTTGGCGTGACCATATCAAAATTAACCTTGCCAATGTCAAAGTCAAGTACAAGAAAATTACTTAAATTTGTTCTAAGAACCTGCGAAAGAAGCCACTTGTGACACTTCTGATCTACCTGAGGCTACTGCATCGGCTAGGGAATAAAGCATAGTTTCAGTAGTTGACCAACTAACGCAAGCATCAGTAATACTCTGTCCATAAGTAGCAGGTTTTCCCTGTTTAGGTATGGATTGGTTGCCTTCCACTAAATGACTTTCAATCATCACGCCGACAATATGTTCCGAACCTGTTTGAATCTGCTGCTTGATATTATCTAAAACTGTTACTTGTTTATGATAATCTTTGCTGCTGTTACCATGGCTGCAATCAACCATTAAGCGAGAATTCATTGCTTTTTGTTTAAGGGCATTCACCGCTGCTTCAATATCACTAGCTTCATAATTAGGTTTGGCAGCACCACCCCGCAAGACCAAATGTCCATCAGGATTACCAGTAGTTTTGACAATACTAGCCAAACCATCCTGATTGATACCCAAGAAGTGATGAGAGATTTTCGCAGTAAGCATAGCATTGATCGCCGCACGAAAACCGCCGTCTGTTCCATTTTTATAACCTACAGGCATAGACAAACCAGAAGCCATTTGACGGTGAATTTGACTTTCGGTAGTTCTGGCGCCAATTGCTGTCCAACATATCAAGTCAGCAATATACTGCGGAGTAATCGGATCAAGTAACTCTGTTGCCGCAGGTAAGCCAATTTCAGCTAAGTCTAATAGTAAATTTCTCGCTGTTCTCAATCCTGTATTAATATCGTAGCTATTATCCAAATGTGGGTCATTAATCAAACCTTTCCAACCAACGGTAGTACGGGGCTTTTCAAAGTATACCCGCATCACAATCTCAAGCTGGTCTTGCAGTTGCGATCGCAATTTAACTAGTTTTTCGCCGTATTCTTGTGCAGCAGCAACATCATGTATCGAACAAGGACCCACTACCACTAAAACTCTTTGATCTTTCCCTGCCAAAATATTACGAATGCGCTCACGTGTTTGTGTTACCAGGTGGGCAACTTCTTGCGTCAAGGGTAATTCACTTTTAATAAAAGCGGGACTTAACAAAGGTCTCGTTTCAATAACGTGCAAATCACTGGTAATGTCCATATTTTTAATATTGCTTATTTATAACTGCTGA
>JBCCDL010000690.1:0-3771 GCA_039030815.1 Cyanobacteria bacterium P01_A01_bin.83
ATTAAACTCTGCACCCATTGCTGAAGTTCAGTATCTTCAATCACGTCCTGGTCATTTTGATAGTAAATAGAAAGATAACTATCAACCCACTGATGAATGGCATCCCAAATCAACATGCCATCATCTCGATAAGGATAATCAGGTAACTTTGTGAGATCGTTTACTCGCCGTCTCTCAAAGAATGTTGGCAACATCGAATCGTTAAAAGAGAGGGGATAACCTTTAACTCCTTTGAGGCTAATTCGTAGCGAATCATCTAAGGTGGCGCTAAAAGTAGCATCAACTATGCCTTCTGGATTTATCAGACCAACGGTAGCCGCATCGTTAATAAATAAAGTACCCTCAAAGTGAGGACGGAGCAAGATACCCAAAGGATGATTAGGGGCTAGTTCTCTAGCCGTGGCAATTACAAAAGGTTCAATCAGCAAGTGGGTTCGACCCAAATGGGAAATTAGTTCATGATAGTTAGCATCAGCGATTTGCACAATAGTTTTAGCAACTAACCAAGACCATTGCCCATCTTGGGGTGTTCCTGGTGGTGGCGGCGTAAAAATTGGATTGTCCCAGCCAGGATCTTGGTGGCACTGAATAGCTACAGGGACTAAAGAGCGAGGGCAATTACCTGTTTGGGGAACCGCAAATAGTGCCAAGGGCGCGTAAAGATACTTATGATACTGTGGCGGAAAATTACCAGCTTCGACATCATTAAAGACTTGATAATCAGCAATATAAAGCCGTTGTGACTCAATTGCCTGCTCAAGAGAATCCTGCTGACCCATAACAGCTTGGTAATGCTCATTAGTGACAGGAAAATTTTTGGGCAGGTTGTCTTTAACTCCCTCAATAACTAATGGATTTGCTCCAGCAACTCGATGAGCGGCAAATGCGCGGTCTGATTGAAAGCGATCGCTAATACAGGGGAGATAAATGATCTGAAACAGATCTCGATAGGGTATTAAGCTCTCGTCAATATTAATGTTATCAGTCTGGAGTTGAGTTTGAACTCTGGGCTGTGGGGTAGTAGTTGTAATATTTTGGGTAGATACTTTTCTTCTTCGATATAGCCACTGAAGTAGAGGTTTAGCCCGCTTAAGTAACCAGAGTAAAAGCCAAGTATTAGCAACATTATTAATAAATCTGTAGATCCAGGTGGTAATACCATATAGGATGAACTTAAGACCAGAACCCCCTGCTAAAAAATCTTCTAAAGACTGATTGCCAAAGACTCTTAAAATTACAGAAATCGCGTCACGAACCCAGTCAGGTTGATCAAAAGGCTGCTCTTGATCTGGCAACTTCTTCACCATGGCGGTTCTTAAAGCAACAGGTAAATTAGGAGGATAAGAACCCCACTCATAATCCTGGCGTTGCTGTTCTAGCTTCTGAATTCGGGTTACATGATCATCGTGTTGCGGGAGTAACGGTTGCATGACAACTTGCTCCATAAATGAGTCAATTTGCTAATGATCTTATGTTGATCTGAGACTTGGCTTAATTTTAGGTGATTAAGAATCAACTATTCTTTTTGCAACAAATCTTTTCTGTATTGAGCCAAAAGTTCCAAAGCTTAATCGATGGCGATGTTAGGCAGAATCTTGATGCCAAATCAAAAGTTAAAAGAACTCTCAGCAATTTTCGAGATAATTCTCAGATTTTTTATAGTTTTCTTGTTTAGCGTTGAGATAGGTAAATTAATAAGGTGAGCTATATGACTCAAGCAGTTGAATTAGCCAGCAATAAAGCATCTGTCAGTCGTCTGAGCGATAGTCTACAAAGTTTGATTGAGTTATTGTCTAAAACAAGTTATCTCACGCCACAAAAAGTTGCTCAAAGTCTTAAATTAGCCAATATTAGCCAAGCTGACTTAATGCCTTGGGCAAGTTTTACCCATCCAATTAGCGATAGCTATGGTCGTCAATTAGTTTATGATGGTGGCTACTTTGAAATTATGGTCATGTCGTGGCAACCTGGAGACGTTAGTGGGATTCACGATCACGGACACGCTCAATGGGGAGCAGTTCAATGTTTTGGTCGGGGAACTCATACTGTATATAGTCTGGTAGAAAACCAATTACATACCTTAGCTGAGACACCTTTATTTCCTCAGCAGATCGTCAGAGTTAATCACGACTTGATTCATCAAATGAGTAACTGTTCATCAGAACGTTTTCTAAGCCTCCATGTTTATGGTTGTTATAAACCTAAATCAGCAATTACTGGGGATGCTCGGATCTTTGATTTGCTTGAAGGTAGGATTCAGTATACTAATGGGGGTGTGTTTTTCTGCTTACCCGAACCAGAAATTGAGCGCCGAGGTCAAGCTATTACCGCAGATCGTCCTACTACCTACCGCCATCATCGGCAGATGCGCGATCGCATTCTTAAAGTATTGAACAATACTAATTCTAATTCTAATTTGGCACACTGGCGCTCTAAGCTGGCTCAGTTGGAAGGAGAATTAAAGAGTTATTAAAGATCGATCATCTAATTGGGTGGCAGGTTACTGAATTTGCTTATTTGGTATTTTAGCTCTTGCTTCCATTTTCATCACGCATCACAAGTGAAAGACAAAATGAATGATCGAGCTACGTTTTTGTCCAAAGCCAATCCCAAATTATTACTAACTTTATCTAGAGTGCTTGCTGCTGCTCGTCCTGCGATCTTAGCTTTTCTTATTGCTCAAGGTTCAAGTTTAGCTGGCGAAAACACTGAAATCCCCATTTCTTTTTGCAACGTGCTGTTTGTTGGTAATCTTTGTGCGGCGATCGCCGTTTGCTTAGGCTTTAATTTCAAGCAGATTATTCGGGAACTAAAAACCTTAAAAAGCAAAACTTTGCTGCAATTGTTGCTCAATGGCTGTTTGGCTGCTTTGCTATCGTCACTAATCTTTCTCGGTTTGGAATATACTTCGGTAACTAATTCAATTTTAATAAGTAGATTGGGTCCAGTCCTCTATGCGGTTGTCGGCACGCTTTTACTAGGCAGAAAAATCAGTAAATTTGAATTAGTAGGATTCTCCTTAATTGTGGTGGGAATCGGTGCTATTACCTTAAGAGAGAATAACTTCCAACTGAACAGGGGAGATGCCTTGATTTTGGCTTCGGCTGTAGTATATGCCTGCACTTCATTAATCGGAAAAGCTGCTTTAACCAAGAAATGTAGCCTGCAAGTAGTTGTATTTACCCGCAATTTTATTTCGGCGATCGTCTTCTTTATTATTGCAGTGATTCTTTTTGGCTTTTCTCACTTTGGCGATGTTTTTTCTGGCGGTCTTTGGGTTGTCATGTCTATCTATGGCTTAATTATGATTGTCCTGGCTGAACTATTTTGGTACAGCGGTCTTAAACAACTAAATTCTAAAACTGTAGGTGCTATAACCTCTCTTTCGCCAATTTTCGGCATTGGTTTTGCCTATTTTATCAATGATGAATCTCCTTCTAAGGTTCAGTTTAGCGCTCTGGTTGTAATTTTGTTTGGTCTGTTTATTTCTAAACTTGGCAAGAAAGACTCGGATCACGAAGATGACCTAGAAAAAATGTCGGATATGGAATCGTGCGCTTCAGGTAATTAACCCCAACTAAAGAAATCATGAGTAAAAATTTTTTAATTCTGAGTAACCCCAAACCCTACAGCGATCGCTTTGGTGATGTCCCAATTTTCTATCAATACTTAGCTAGAGATCCCAGAATTAATTTATTTCACCTCAATACTCGTCAGGTTTTAGCCAGCAAGTTAAATTCCACTACGGTTTGGGCGACAGCAATCACAGAC
>JBCCDL010000691.1:0-3771 GCA_039030815.1 Cyanobacteria bacterium P01_A01_bin.83
CTTGTACCTGGACGTTTTTTGGAATTCTGTAATAAGGCAGCAGAATGTAAGGATAAGTGTGTCCTAGTTATTGATGAAATAAATCGGGCGAACTTGCCTGAAGTGTTTGGCGAGTTGATGTATTTATTGGAATATCGAGAACAAGAAATTTGTTTGGCGGGGAGTCAAGAGAAATTCAAAATACCCGACAATGTATATCTTATTGGTACCATGAATACTGCCGATCGCTCGATCGCTTTAGTAGATTTTGCTTTGCGTCGTCGTTTCGCCTTTATCAAAATTGCTCCTAATTACGATATTATTACCAAGTTTCACCAACAGCATACTCAGTTAGAAGTTACAGGCTTAATTGCTGTGTTAAACGAAATAAATAATCTGATTGACGATGAAAACTATCATCTAGGAGTTTCTTTCTTCCTCATAGAAACTTTAACAGAAGATCTAGAAAATATATGGCAGATGGAAATCGAACCCTATCTAGAAGAATACTTTTGCGATCGCACAAAAGAAATAAAACAATATCGATGGGAAAACATAAAAGCTAAAATCTCACCTTAAAAAAATAACTTAGCTACACAAAACTTTTACACCTCTGCGCCTCTGCGCCTCTGCGTGAAACAAAATGACAATCGAACTAACCGAATACCAAACAAAAGATATCCCCCGAAACGAAATAAATTATCAGATAATTGATCGCCTAAAAGAAAAATACAGTACTCAAATAAAAGTAAATCTAAACTATTCTCCTCAAGGTGACTATTGGCAATTGTTCTCCCAAGGATGGGTAGGATATATTCCCGTAACACCAGATTTTGGAATTAGAATTAAGCCCAAAGTACCGATTAAAAATCTGTTGGGAATGCTGGAATATGCTTATAACTTAAAAAGTAGTTTCTTAGATGATTTAGTAGATTGCGATAGCTTAGAAGAGTTCTATAATTATTTAGCTGCAATTTTAGTCAAAAAAATTCTCAAATTAATTCGTCAAGGTTTATCTAAAACATACATTCCCCAAACAAAATCCCTAAGTTATATTCGTGGCAGATTGGATGTAACAAGCACCATAAAAACCTGGAATCCCAAACTAACTTGTCACTATAAACAACAAACATCAGATATCCCCGAAAACCAAATATTACTTTATACCTTATATTGCATATCTCGCGACCGCATTTGCCAACCAGAAACCAAAAAATTAGTTAGTAAAGCTTATCACACCTTAAGACAATCGGTAACATTAACCCCCTATAATGCCAAAGATTGTTTAACTATAAAATACAATCGCCTCAACCAACAATACCAACAACTACATCAATTATGTCGCTTCTTTCTTGATCGCACTATGCCCAGTTACAATTCTGGCAACTATCAAACTTTACCATTTTTAATCAACATGGCAAGACTGTACGAAAAGTTTGTTGCCCAATGGCTCAAAATCAATTTACCTCCCCAATACAAACTTAAAATCAAAGAAACCATCAAAGTAGATCCAATCAAGTTAGAAATAGACCTACTAATCTGCGATCGCATGACGGGAAAAACCCTCTACGTATTAGATACCAAATACAAAAATCCTAAACAACCATCCAATTCAGACATCTATCAAATAATAACCTATGCCACCAGTCAAAATTGCCCTCGCGCCATTCTCATCTATCCCCAACCATTAGAAGTAGCGATCGATCGCGATCTGGGCAATAATATAAATCTTCGTACCCTAATTTTTTCTCTAGAAGACAATTTAGAAATTGCTGGTCAAACTTTTTTACAAAATCTCTAGAGTCTCTTGAAACAGATATTGAGGAATTTTTTAGTCTACACTAGAGTCGATTAAAATAACTTGATCAAGATAGAAACCTATTACTTATGTGTGGAATTGTTGGCTACATCGGAACTCAGGCAGCTACAGAAATTCTGATATCTGGTTTAGAAAGATTAGAGTACCGAGGATATGACTCAGCTGGGGTAGCTACTGTCGAAGAAGGTAAAGTTAACTGCATCAAGGCAAAGGGGAAACTGTTTAATCTGCGAGACAAATTAGAGCATACGATCAACAATGCTCAGTTGGGTATTGGACATACTCGCTGGGCAACTCATGGTAAACCTGAAGAACATAATGCTCATCCTCATCTTAATTCTGCCCAAACTTTAGCAGTGGTACAAAATGGCATTATTGAGAATTATTTAGAGATAAAAGAAGAATTAATCAGTCAGGGTGTTGAATTTTCCTCAGAAACAGACACAGAGGTTATTCCTCACTTAATATCTCAGTATTTACCTGAGTATTCTCTGTTAGATGCAGTACAGAAAGCGATCGCCCGATTAGAAGGAGCATTTGCGATCGCCGTAGTAAGCGCTGATAATCCCTATGAATTAATTACTGCCCGCCAACAAGCACCGTTAGTATTAGGTTTTGGACAGGGCGAGTTTTTCTGTGCCTCGGACATTACTGCGGTGTTGCCTCATACTCGTACTATTCTGAATTTGGAAAATGGGGAAATTGCCAGACTGACTCCTCTAGGAGTAGAAATATATACCTTTAGTGGCGATCGTGTTTCTCGATTCCCCCGTACCCTCGACTGGAACCCCGTACAAGCAGAAAAGCAAGGTTTCCGCCACTATATGCTCAAGGAGATATACGAACAGCCTGCGGTAGTAAGAACGAGTTTGGATACTTATATTAATCCTAACTGGCACGCTGAAGAAAACCCTGATTATAGTCCTGTTAGCCTAGGATTGACTCCTAGCCTGACTGATGATCTCCAACACATTCAAATTCTTGCTTGTGGTACTAGTTGGCATGCGGCTTTAATCGGGAAATATCTTTTAGAGCAAATTGCAGGCATACCCACCACCGTTGATTACGCTTCCGAGTTTCGTTACTCCCCCAAACCGATCATTCCTCACACTTTAACCATTGGCGTTACCCAGTCAGGAGAAACTGCCGATACTATAGCGGCATTGTCAGCCGAAAGAGCCAGAAGAGCTAGTTTAGAACCAAAATTCCAGGCAAAACTACTGGCTATAACCAACCGTGCTGAAAGTAGTATTGCTCAGATCTGCGATCGCATTATTGATACTCAGGCGGGGATTGAAATTGGCGTTGCTGCTACTAAAACCTTTGTGGCTCAAACCATGGGTTTTTATTTCTTAGCTTTAGATTTAGCCTATCGTCGTCACACTATATCTAACAATAAAATTGAAGGAATAATCGAAGGCTTACGTCATCTACCCAGCCAAATCGAAACCATTCTTGATACTCAGGCTGAAGCGATCGAAGAATTAGCTCATGAGTTTACTCAAGAAACTGAAGACTTTATCTTTATTGGCAGAGGTATTAACTTTCCTATCGCTCTTGAAGGTGCGTTGAAACTCAAGGAAATTTCCTATATCCATGCTGAGGCATATCCTGCTGGCGAAATGAAACATGGACCGATCGCTTTATTAGATAATAAAGTACCAGTAGTAGCGGTAGCAATGCCTGGTAGCGTCTACGACAAGGTGATTTCTAACGCCCAAGAAGCTAAAGCTAGGGATGCTCGTTTAATTGGTGTAACTACTGCGATGAATGCTACTGAGGCGGGACATACTTTTGATGATATCCTAACTGTCCCAGAAGTGGATGAGTTAATTTCCCCTGTGTTAGCAGTTGTTCCTTTGCAGATTTTGTCCTATCATATTGCGGCGATTAAAGGTTTGGATGTAGACCAGCCCAGGAATTTAGCCAAAAGCGTTACTGTTGAATAGAATAACTGCTATTTGCTAACTTAA
>JBCCDL010000692.1:0-3770 GCA_039030815.1 Cyanobacteria bacterium P01_A01_bin.83
AACACTGCATTTTGATCGTGTTTCATATCTTCATAGCGGACTTCTAAGAATCGAGATTGGAGTAACTGGGCGGCTTGATCGCGTTTTTCCATCCCCCGAACCCATTTTCTAGCGATATTAAAATGATTTTCCCCAGCATCAATCCAGCCCCATTTTTCCTGTTTCAGTGCCAGGTGTGAAGCGACAACCGCTCTGGGATCGCGGATCAGATGAATAAAATAGGCTTCAGGATATAAACGATTTAATAGATCAACAAAATTTAGATTGCCAGGGGTTTTTTCGAGAATTATTTCCGCACTGGGATTAAACTCGGAAATTTTAGCTAAAATGCGATCGCTAAATCCTTTGATACAATTATAAAACTCTGCCTCAGTTAGAATTGCTCTTAAACCATCTGGTGCGGGTTGCTTGTGTTCATTATTCCAAGCTTTAACTAAATTTCTCAGATAGTTATCAACTAAATGAGTCTCTCGCACTGTAGCAATCTCAGGTAAATTGGCTAACATTCCCTGTAGCCAAGATGTTCCAGAACGGGGCAATGCCATAATAAAAACTGTTTTTTTCAAGGACTTCTCACCCTCTTGGTTTTAGTTCAATAGTATAAGCGAGAAACTAAAAAAGACCATCCCACTTAGATGTGAGACGGTCTGTAATTATTAACAGCTAAGATAAATAGCTAGTTTACTTATAACGGTGGCAATTAATAATCAAAATCACCAGCACCACCAGCACCAGCTTTGTCTTTTTCAGGTTTGTCTACGACAATACATTCTGTAGTCAAGACCATACCTGCGATTGAAGCAGCATTTTGTAATGCAGAACGAGTTACTTTAGCTGGATCAACAATACCCGCATCAAACATGTTTACATACTCGTTTTTAGCTGCGTTAAAACCAATACTAAGGTCTTTTTCTTTGACTCTTTCGGCTACTACAGCTCCATTTTGCCCAGCATTTTCAGCAATTCTTTTTAGAGGAGCAGTTAAAGCACGGGCTACGATAGTGGCACCAGTCAAACCTTCATCTTTGAGGTTAGCATTAGCCCACTCCTCCAAACCAGGAGCAAGATGAGCTAGAGTAGTGCCGCCACCAGGAACAATACCTTCTTCTACAGCCGCTTTGGTAGCGTTAATCGCATCTTCGAGACGTAGCTTACGGTCTTTCATTTCAGTCTCAGTCGCTGCGCCGACTTTGATTACCGCTACACCACCAGATAGTTTTGCTAAACGTTCCTGTAACTTCTCTTGGTCGTAGGAAGATTCGCTGGCTTCTATTTGACGGCGAATTTGTTCGCAACGACTTTTAACGCCTGCTTCATTACCTTCGGCAACAATAGTAGTGCTATCTTTGGTAATGTTGATCCGACGAGCAGTTCCCAGCATCTCTACTGTAGCAGTCTCTAATTTTAGACCTGCATCTTCAGAAATTACCTGACCACCAGTTAAAACAGCAATATCTTCTAACATTGCTTTACGGCGATCGCCAAACCCAGGAGCCTTGATTGCAGCTACGTTTAATACGCCACGAAGACGGTTAACTACCAAGGTTGCTAAAGCTTCTTTTTCAATATCCTCAGCGATAATTACTAAGGGTTTGCCCTGACGAGCTACCTGCTCTAATACAGGAACTAAATCTTGGACTAGATTGATTTTCTTATCAGTAATCAAAATCAGAGGCTCTTCTAATGCCGCTTCCATGCGTTCGGCATCAGTGACAAAGTAAGGGGAAATATAGCCCTTGTCAAAGCGCATCCCTTCGGTAATTTCTAGTTCGGTAGTCATGGACTTACCTTCTTCTAAAGAAATTACTCCTTCTTTGCCCACCTTATCCATCGCCTGAGAAATCATGTCACCGACTTCTTCATCGTTCCCCGCAGAGATTGTCCCTACTTGAGCGATCGCTTTTGAGTCGCCAACGGGTTGAGCCTGCTCTTGGATTTTACCAACTAGATACTCAATCGCTTTATCAATACCACGCTTAATCGCGATGGGGTTTGCCCCTGCTGCTACGTTACGTAAACCCTCTTTAACAATAGCGTGAGCTAATACTGTGGCAGTAGTAGTTCCATCACCAGCAACATCATTAGTTTTGGAAGCAGCTTGACGAATCAAGGATACGCCTGTATTCTCAATGTGATCTTCTAATTCAATTTCTTTGGCGATGGTTACCCCATCATTAACAATTTGGGGCGCGCCAAATTTTTTTTCCAGGACTACGTTACGTCCTTTTGGACCGAGGGTAACAGCCACCGCTTCGGCTAGTAAGTCAATTCCTTTTTCCAGCGCACGACGAGCTTCGTCGTTATAAATAATAGATTTAGCCATATGCTTGATTTGTCTTAAATGAAATGATGAACAGTGAATAGATTGAATTTTCGATGCTGTAAAGCTTTTTTGAAAGTCTAGTTCTTAACCACTAGAGCTATAAGCCAACTTTAATCAAACTGATTCCAAAGACAAATTTAAGAAACTGCTGCCAAGATGTCTTTCTCAGATAGTAAGACATAATCCTCACCACCTAATTTAATATCAGTACCAGCATATTTAGAGTAAAGAACTTTATCTCCTACTTTCACTTCTAAAGGCGCATATCCACCATCATCTTTGGGCTTACCAGGACCAACACCCACAACTTCACCTACTTGTGGCTTTTCTTTGGCTGCATCGGGTAATAAAATTCCACCAGCAGTTTTTTCTTCACTGGCGCTGACCTTGATAAATACGCGATCGCCTAAAGGTTTTACAGTTGTAACGTTAATGCTAATAGCTGCCATGCAGAATTCTCCAGATAACTAAAGATTGTGTTTTGAGGGTGATTGTGAACCTAAAATTGCTTACTTAGTTACGTTAGCACTCTCACCATCCGAGTGCTAATCTAGCTAAACTTAGTCACCTATGGCAACAGTTTACTTAGTGTGGGTTACCGTACAGGTTCTTGTTCGATAGCCAGGAAAAAAGATAGCGTCGTAATTGAAAGCAAATTATGTTGCTGGTTCGTAAAGAGCAACTTTTTTAGGGAATAGCAATTATAAATCAATTAAAAAATCGTCCTACAATATGTACGACATGTACTTCAAAAAGAGGACGATTTAATTTATGTCAGCGATCGCTGCTGAACCAGTTTTTTTTTACAGCCAGCCTATAAAGCTAAAGCTATTTAGACAGAGACTTCACTTAACTGACGGGTCATGTACTCAAAAGGCTCGTCAATAAAGCTAGTGTCTTCAACTCCTTCATTGGATGCCATTTCCTTAAGCATGCTGCTCATAATTTGAATCCCGACAACCGTTGGACCAATAGGAACTCCCAAAGAATTGTAAGTTTCGCGCAAACCCTGTAATACTCTTTCGTCTAAAACATCCATGCTTCCTGCAACCAAAGCATAGCTGGCATAGCGCAAATAATAGTCCATATCGCGCAAGCAAGCAGAATAGCGGCGAGTAGTGTAAGCGTTTCCTCCAGGAGCAATTAGCTCAGGAACTTCTTCAAATAGTTTTAGTCCCGCATCTCGTACAATCCCCGCAGCATTCCCACTAACTATAGTGGCGACTGCCACCCTAGCATTGCCAGAAGCAAAATAATCTTGCAGACTATCCATGGCGTTACGATCTAGGTAACGTCCTGCAATATCGTAATTTTTAATTAAGTTGGTAACAGCGTCCCGCATCTTCCCTATATTTCTCCCAACAGCAATTTTCTTTAATTTATTTTAATTTGTCCTGAATATTATTCAGTACTTTAAGTTTTAAGCTATGTCTTGAGCCACATTGAC
>JBCCDL010000693.1:0-3762 GCA_039030815.1 Cyanobacteria bacterium P01_A01_bin.83
GATAAAGGGGGAGTGGGCATCGAATTAGACCTGGATTTAATTCCCGCTAGAGAAACAGGCATGACCCCTTATGAGTATCTGTTATCCGAATCTCAAGAAAGAATGCTGTTTGTGGCACAACTCGGCAGAGAGCAGGAATTAATTGATATTTTTCATAAATGGGAACTCCACGCCGTAGTTGCTGGTTCGGTAATTGAAGAGCCAGTGGTGAGGATTCTTTACCAGGGAGAAATTGCAGCGGAAGTTACCGCTACTGCTTTGGCTGATGATACGCCCATATATCATCGGGAACTCTTAGCCGAAGCACCCCCCTATGCCCAGCAAGCTGCTCAATGGTCAGCAGACAGCCTTCCTGGATGTGACTATCAGGGAATAGATGTTCAAGGAACCTATAAAACCTGGAATGAAATTCTCTTGCAGCTACTAGACACTCCCACTATCGCTTCTAAACAGTGGGTCTATCGCCAGTACGACCATCAAGTACAAAATAATACAGTTCTCTTGCCAGGTGGTGCTGATGCGGCAATAGTTAGAGTACGTCCCCTAGATGCTAAACCTGGGGACTGTACTATCGGAGTAGCAGCAACTACTGATTGTAATCCGCGCTATGTCTATCTCAATCCTTACGAAGGAGCCAAAGCCGCTGTAGCTGAAGCAGCCCGTAATTTAAGCTGTGTTGGTGCTGAACCTTTGGCTGTTACCGATAATCTAAATTTTGGCAGCCCCGAAAAACCAGTAGGTTATTGGCAACTAGCTAATGCCTGTCGTGGAGTTGCCGATGCCTGCCGCAACCTGGCTACTCCTGTTACAGGAGGCAATGTCTCTCTATATAACGAGACTTTAGATAGCGAAGGCAATCCTCAGCCCATATATCCAACTCCTGTGATTGGCATGGTCGGTTTAGTTCCTGATATTACTAAAATTTGTGGGCAGTCTTGGACTAATGAGGGAGATATTATTTATCTTTTGGGACGTTCTGTCACCTCAGATACTTCTATTACTACTCCATCAAACCTTGGAGCATCAGAATATCTAGCGGCAGTTCACGGCATAGTCGCAGGAACACCACCCACAGTTGATTTTTCCTTAGAAACTAAGGTTCAGGCTGCTTGCCGTCATGGCATTCGCCAAGGATGGATCAAATCAGCTCATGATTTAGCCGAAGGAGGGCTGGCAGTGGCACTAGCTGAAGCCTGTATTGGCAATGGATTTGGTGCTACTGTCCAAATTCCGATTTCCACAGCAGAGCGTTTAGATGAAGTGTTGTTTGGAGAAGTTGCTAGTCAGATTCTTGTCTCTGTGTCTCCCAATATGGTTGAAGCTACCGAAGCCTACTTACAGCAAAACTTAGAGGATAAATGGCTCAAAATTGGTATGGTTACTCGATCAGAACTGAAAATTTTAACAAACGATAATCTTTCGTTAATTAATGTTAAGATTAACGAGTTAGGTGTTGTTTGGCAACAAGCAATAGAAAATAGATTAGTTTCTCAATTAGATTAGTATAACAATTTTAGACAGGATAGCTTGTTGTAATTTTAACAAGCCAGGGAATTTAACAGTTTTTGACCAGCAATTGAACCAAAATTATTTTTCAAACCAGTTAATTTAAAAGATGCAGAGAGCATCTTTTTTCATTGTCAATAATTATTACCACATGGTAGGAGCAAATCAGTAGCATGATGCCACAATCTTTCGATGGGATAGAAGATTTTGATGGTTTAATGAATGTGCAGCATGATGATAAACCAGAAGAAGCTTGTGGGGTATTTGGGGTGTATGCCCCTGAAGCCAAGTTTGATGTCGCCAAGCTTACTTACTTTGGGCTTTATGCCTTACAGCATCGAGGGCAAGAATCGGCAGGAATCGCTACCTTAAGCAAAGGTGATATTTACTGTCACAAAGATATGGGATTAGTGTCTCAAGTATTTAGCGAAGAAATCCTGAGTCAGCTTCCAGGGGAGATTGCTGTGGGGCATACTCGCTACTCAACTACTGGCTCTAGCCTCAAAGAAAATGCTCAACCTGTAGTTTTAGACAGTAGGTTAGGAAAAATAGCATTGGCTCACAACGGTAATCTGGTTAATGCTGTAGAGCTGCGTCAGCATTTGACTGCCAGAGAAGCAAACTTTATTACCTCTACTGATTCGGAAATGATTGCCCTAACCATTGTCGATGAGGTCAATCAGGGTAAAGACTGGATTCAAGGGTCAATTAGCGCTTTTAAACTATGCCGTGGAGCATATAGTTTGACGATCGCAACTCCCGAAGGCTTAATGGGAGCGCGCGATCGCAATGGCATCCGTCCTTTGGTAATTGGTATTTTACCAGGAGAAGACGGATCACCCGAAAGATACGTTTTGTCTTCAGAAACTTGCGGTTTAGATATTATTGGTGCTGAATATCTACGAGAGGTGCAGCCTGGAGAATTAGTCTGGATTACCGATTCAGGAATTACTTCGATTAACTGGGCAGAGGAAGCGAAGAAAAAGCTGTGTATCTTTGAAATGATCTATTTTGCTCGTCCTGATAGCGTTGTCCATGAGGAAACTCTTTATACCTATCGTGTTCGTCTTGGCAGACAGCTAGCTAGAGAATCATTTGTCGATGCCGACTTGGTGATCGGAGTTCCTGATTCGGGTATTCCTGCGGCGATCGGATTTTCTCGTGAATCGGGACTAAGTTACGGTGAAGGATTAATTAAAAATCGCTATGTGGGACGTACCTTTATCCAACCGACTCAAAGTATGCGGGAAGCTGGTATCCGCATGAAGCTAAACACTCTCAAAGATGCCTTACAAGGCAAAAGAATTATTATCGTCGATGATTCGATTGTGCGCGGGACAACCAGTAAGAAAATTGTCAAAACCCTCAGAGATGCAGGTGCCACTGAGGTACATATGAGAATCTCTTCTCCTCCTGTGACTCATCCTTGTTTTTATGGCATTGATACTGATAACCAAAAGCAGTTGATTGCTGCCACTAAATCCGTCAAAGAGATCGAGGAGAGAATCGGAGTAGATACCTTGGCTTATTTAACCTGGGAGGGAATGTTAGAAACAACCCAGAAAAATACCGAGAATTTTTGTTCAGCCTGTTTTACAGGTGATTATCCTGTCTCGATTCCCGAAGATGTTAAACGCTCTAAATTAATCTTGGAAAAAACCAAGGTCTGATTACTGATTAATGTCCTAACATAAGTCTGTCTGACTATATCTTTCATTATTGCGATCGCGCTTATGAAGATCTAAAAAACTTTAAAGTAACTAATCAACAAATTTGCCTAATAAGGCAAAGGATTGTTCAATAGAAGCATCATTATGTAGATTAAAAGCGATCGCCATTCTGGTAACAGCCAAGGGATGAACTTGAGGAGAAATCTCAGTTAAATAATTTTTGAGACTAGGACTATCTTCAAGAATTCTGGAAATACGAGATCTAAATTCCCAAATTTCGATTTTCTGACCCCGTTTAGAGCGATCGCATTTTACATCCTAATACTTTTAAACTAAAAGAGCTAAGAAAAGTTTAATCTCAAAGAATCTGATTCAAATCAGTTGTAGTTTAAACAGATGAAGCAAAATCTGTTGACAAATATAAGAATTGTTTTGGTAGAACCTGCGGGAGCATTAAACGTAGGTTCTATCGCCCGAATTATGAAAAATATGGGATTGATGAAACTAGTATTAGTCAATCCCAGATGCGATCTCCATAGCGATGAAGCGCGACAAATGGCGGTGCATGCTGTTGATGTCTTAGAAA
>JBCCDL010000694.1:0-3750 GCA_039030815.1 Cyanobacteria bacterium P01_A01_bin.83
GACAATCAAAGATTTATTACGGAGTGGAATTGATTTAACTAAGCTGCAACAACACCCTAATTCTAGAATTCAGAGTCTAGGTAAGTTGGGGTTGGTTTATCAACGCAACTTAAGACAGATCAAGCGCATTGATTCAGCAGAATTATATTGGCAGGGTGTACAGTCGGTTCAATATCAACAGGCGTATTTATTTTATGGATATTTGGCACCAGGAAATGACGAATTAGCAGTAATTAATGCGATCGCAGGGCAGGATAGCGTTCTAGTATTGCCATCTACCGATTTATATCCTCAGAATTATCAGGCTAGACAATGGTTGCAATCTCAAGGCTGGGAAGTGCTAGCTGACAGTAAAGAAGCTGTTCCTCGACTAAATTATCAGCTACAGCAATGTTTTACTGAGAAATCATTGTTGCCATCAGGAGTAAGGTTAAATGTGTTTCCTGATTTACAAGCAGAAGTGCGCGGAGTCTTAACCAAAGTCAAAGTATTACTGAATCAAGGAATTGCCACCCAAGATATTGTTTTAGTCACTAAAGATGAACAGCTATACGGTGATATGCTGAGAGATCTTGCCTGGGAACACAATTTACCTGTGCAGGTGTCTTATGAAATTACCTTAGAGCAAACTCGACTTGGTGCCTGGCTCAAACTTTTATTAGAGGTAATTAGAGATGATTTTCCTTTTGAGGCTACAGCAAGATTGCTATCTCATCCTTTAAGCAACTGCATGTCTCTCTCAATCTGGTCAGCAGCCAGACAAACTCATCCTCAAGGTTTAGACGCCTGGCAAAGAATAGGAGTAGATTTAAGCCTACTTGATTGGCAAGATTGCGATCGACGTAGTGCTTGGATTGATTATGTTTTAAATATCATGTCTATCTGGGATGTGTTGGAAAATGCCAGATCATATGCCCAAGAGATTATGGCATATTATCGTCTAAACTCAGGATTACGAGAATTGTCTTATAATTCAGAGCAAAAGCAAACCAAATCCCAATTTATTACTGAAATACAAGATATCTTAGCTTTATTGACTATTCCTGCCCAGCCTGGAAGAGGCGGGGTTGAATTACATTGTCCGTCATCTCTGCATGGTATAACTTATCCTTATGTCTTTGTCTTAGGTGCTGCTGAAGGAATATTGCCCACAGCGATCGCTGATGATCCAGTTTTAGATTTTCACGACCGTAAACAGCTAGCACAACAAGGCTTTAATCTCAAAACTGCGGTAGATCTGGCGCAACAAGAAACCTTTGAGTTCTATTGCTTATTAAATGTGCCGACTCATAGTATTGTTTTTTCTTATCCTGAATTAATCGCTCACAATACCGTTTTACCCAGTCCCTATTTATCTCGTTTGGGACTCAAACCCAGCCCTGTTAATAATTTGCCAGTAACAAGTGTTGAACAAGCGCGTCAACTATACTTGCGTCAATCAGATTTACTCTCAACTGTAATCACGGACTCACTTTTGATACCTGAAATTAAGCACAAATGGGAAGTGGAAACCAGTCGAGAAAGTGCGTCGCGAAGCTATGCCGGCAGGCTTATCGCTCCCGATCAGTACGATGGTATCATTAACTTTAGTATTGACGAAGTGAACGCAAGCCCCGTCCTTTTAGGGCGGGGTACTGTTCACGAAGTGAACGCAAGCCCCGTCCTTTTAGGGCGGGGTACTGTTCACCACCAAAGTAGAATTTTTAGCGCCTCCCAGCTGACGCAATTGGGTCAATGTCCCTTTAAGTGGTTTAGTGCGCGGTTACTAAAACTTAAAGAATTAGAGGAAGCAGAATCAGAACTTAGTGCAGCGGCGCGGGGTGTTCTTTACCACCGCTGTTTAGAATTATGTTTGTCAGAAATTAAAACCGCCGCTGACTTGAGTAAATTTAAGCCACAGCAACTAGCATCAGCTTTTGCGATCGCAGAACAAGAGTTACAATTAACTAAATTGCCAGGATGGAATGCTCAACGCCAAGAACATCTGAAGTTAATTGCCATGAACTTATCTAGTACCGAATTTTTGCCTACTGACCATGAAGTTATCGCCACCGAAACTAAATTTATCATGGACTGGCATGGCTTACAGGTGCGGGGACAGGTAGACAGAATTGATCGCACTCCTACAGGTTTAACCGTGATTGATTATAAAACTAGCGGTACCATTCCCGCAGGGGTTAAAGATGACGCAGGTAAAGCTACTGTTGATCTTCAGCTAGCAATATATCACGATGCGATCGCTAATCAATATCCCACCGAAGCAATTGAGACTACGGCTTACTTCTCCTTGACTCAACAAAAGAATATTACTCGTCCTCAGAACAATTCTCAGGAATTAACAGTCTTTGCTGATCGGGTAAAATCTCATCTGAAACAAGGATACTATCCTGTAGCGCCCGATGTTGATCGTAAAGCCTGTCGCTACTGTGATTATGATTTAGTTTGTCGTCAGGGGGATAGGTTGCGTCGTAAAAATAAAGATTTGGTATGAATTAATTTGTACTTCCAATCAGAACAAGATTGGATTTTCCTGTAGAGGATAGTAATTTATACCGTTTTGTAGTTAATAGTCCTGTTAATTATGTAGATATTCTAGAAGATTCAGAAAAAGTCCCACGGCTAGATAAAAGTTAAATTTCTGATAATCGTGCCTATGTTTTACTAAGAATAAATGAAATTTATATCACTGCTTATCTTCAATAGCCAAATACAAAGAAATAAATGTTCGTAATTCGCTTGAAAAAAAATCAACCACTACATTATCAGAAATGTAATATTGACCTTGAGAAAATAGATAATATTGAGGATGTACTTAGTTTAATATGTGAGAATATAGAGGAGCTTGATTTAGCTCGATTTGAGCTTAGAGGCTTTGGTAAATCACTATGGCCTGTAGATGTTTCAACAGATTTACTTACAATACTTGAGCAATTACCTGATTTTTTAATTTTCCTAAATGATACAAATTGCCAACAAGGATGTTTGAAACTTTATGAACAAGGAATAGAAAAAAAATTATTTTTCAACAAACACGATCATGTATTAATCATAAATTGTAAATCTTTATCAAATGCTAATTCAAATAATAATGAAATAAAACGAGATTGGGGAATTGAATCTGAAGAAGAGTCTATCGAAATAGATAAATTGATAGATATGATTGGTGAATTAATCGCAGTTTTTATTTCTTTATCTAACGAATACTTTCCAGAATTAACTAATCATGAAATCTTTAATGGATGGCATAAAATATTTATACCTCATTTAAAAGAATAGATGATAGTTAAATCTATTTAATAGAAATAGATAGCGTCTTATGAGGTGAAAAAAACTCAAACAAAGAAAATCACTTTTCAGTTCTGAATTAACCAAAAAAAGAAGAAAAGCTAAATAATCAACCTTTCTTCTTAATGTTATCTATTACTCTGAAGTCTAAGATAGTTAGACATTATTTCACGCCCAAACTATTAATTATGCCGAAAAACTATTTTCTTCTACAGTAAAGCTAGTTTCAGTTCCTGCTGGCAAATCGGATTCAGAATTATTCTGATCTTTATCACCACAAGCTTGTGCAGCTATAGGGGCAGCAACCAAGGCTAAAGCTAAAAAACCAGCAAAAATTGATGTAGATTTAAATTTCATTGATTACCTCGTAATATCTTTAAGTTGATATTAATCAGTATGAAAAATAAATGTGACGTAGAAATGACAGGAATTCTTATTTTATAGCAATCCTATTTCATTTGTGAA
>JBCCDL010000695.1:0-3746 GCA_039030815.1 Cyanobacteria bacterium P01_A01_bin.83
GGTTATTAAGATGGATAGGAACACTAGCTATTGATGGTAGTTGAGGCTGGGATGGTTTATTGTATTCTAGTAGTAATTTATCTAAGTCTGTTTCAAGATTGAAATCATCCTGCTGAGAGTATGCTATTAACAGTTGCTTCATAGCTTCTGGATATTCTTGTTTTAACTGTTGCCACACATAATAATTAGCTTGAGGCTGTTCAAGATATTTACGAATCAATAACTTACTATTGTCATTAGTTTCTGGATTTTCGCTCGCTAATAAATCAGTAAATTTTTCAAAATTGGGTAAAAACATTTGACCCCATCGAGGATGAGAGTATACAGTAACACTTTCGGCTTGTTTAATCTCTGGTGGTAAATCCACTTTAGGCGTTACCATCGATAGTTTGCTTTTATTCTTAACTATATCGGCAACTACCGCTGCATCCGCACCCAAATCGCTAGCAGTTTCGGTAAATTCCGCTTCGCTTGCTCCCGATTCTGCCAGTATATCTGATAAAGATTTATCATCATCAATACCTGCTTCGGCTAGTTTTTTCTGGCTCATAATTTGCTGAAGTTCGCCAATTTTTTGATTCAACTTATAGCCTGGTAAAGTAAGACGATCGCTTTGCATAAAAGCCACAAATTCTTGATGATATACCGCTACAGATTCCCATGCTTGTTCTAATAATTCTGGAGCATCCGCATATAGAAATTCAGGATAATTATCTCTAAATTCTCCAATTGCTACCGCTAATTTTGGCTGACTTAATCTACCTTTAATAATGCGATCGCTGAAGAAAAACCACTTCAAATTATCTTCAAATGGAGCTAAAATTGTTAAAATAATTTCCCCTGGTTGCCATCTTTTGGTTTCCTGGTCTAACATTCCTTCGTGGCGATAAACCTGATAAGTTTTAGCAGTTAACCAGTTCATTAACTGATAATATTCTGTATGAATGTCTTGAATTTCAAACAAACCAATAAAATTGTTTCGCCATAGCTTGATTAGTTCTATATCCTCATGATTCAAATCACCTTTTTCTGCTAAATAAATATCTAAAGGAGTTTGATTATTGACCTCACCTTCAGTTAAAAAAAGATCTATAGTTAAATTTTGCTGCTTAATACCGTAACTATTACTTTTACCCTTATCAGCAGCATAAGTTTCCATTGCTACAGCGAGATCCCCTGAGGCATCATAAACAAAATCTACGAGATTCTTTTTTAGGTGAATAGCTTGTTCGATTATTTTCGACATAAATAGTTCTAAAAATATGAAATTCTGATGTTAGTCAAAGTTACCAGGTTTTTCATCTAGTAGAAGATATACTTTAGTTAGTTGAGTTATTAATTTTTAACGTTCAACTAGTTAAATTCACCATAATATTAAGGTGATAGCAAATTTTATTGTGACTCAAGATATTTTCTCCTGATAAAGCAGAGAACTCCTGACTAGCATATATAGCCGATAGATCCAATTGACACTTAGTGCATACTATCCACTACAGAACTTGCGTCTTGCTGATACTGGCTTAGTGAAGGTCAAAAATGAGCGTAAAACCCCAACGTCAGAGAATTCAAGCAGAAGATTCTAATGTACCGATGATTTTAGTTGTAGAAGACGAGGAGGATAATTTACTTTTTATTTCACAAGCATTGATTTTTTTGCAATACAACTTTATAACCGCAACAGAAGGAAAAGCAGCTTTTAATTTGGCAAAAAAATATGAAATCGATTTAGTGCTTCTTGATTTAGTGTTACCCGATATCAGCGGTTTTGATTTAGCTAATCTCTATCGTCAAAACCAATCGACCCAAAAGATGCCAATTATTGCAATTTCAGCATTAGCTAGAGATCGAGAACGTGAGCAAGCTATCAAATCAGGATGCAATGATTATCTAGTGAAGCCTTATTTCCTTGAGGATTTAGACCGCAAGATCCGCCGATACCTTCCTCAGTATTGTTGTAGTTATAGTCCACCATGGTTAATGCAGTCCAACTAATTAAACAATATATTTTCAACTTATTTATAAACTAAGGTTTTAATACAGATATATATTATTCCCCTGAAACTTAAGATAAACCTTTGTTAAGTGAGGTAATAAATATTAAATATTTAATAAAGTTGGGATTTATACTCTTTGAATTAAAAAAGCACTATAATTAAAGTTTTTATCAATAAATAATTGATAATTAATAATTAATTAATTTGGTTTAAGTAGGGGCCAACGGCCGTTGGCCCCTACTGCTTTAGTCGATCGCTTTTTTAAGATCGTCTTTAACGTTTTCTACACTGTGCTGTACCTGAGCTTCAGCTTGCTTTTCTTGACCTTCAGCTCTATCTTGGGGATTACCCGTAACTTCTCCCACAGCCTCCTGAAATTTGCCTTCAATGTTTTTGGCAGTAGCTTCAACTCTATCTTCAATACTCATTGTTAACCTCTATATATTAAAGTTGTTGCTTAACTATGTTATTTCTTAGGTTGTATTTTGACATCTATCGAGTGACTGATTGTAACTATGGTTTAAATTGAACAAAAGGGCAATATTAGATACCAAAGAGGCTCAATACCAGATAAATCAAGAAGAAATTGGCTCATCCCATTGATAGATGTTTTTAACATTATCCACTCAATATACTTACAGCAATAACCTTAAGATTTCTTAATCATTAATATCACTGGAATGTTTTACAATGACCAATCTAATCGAATTTCAATTATTTGCTCCCTACAATAAAGAAGCTGCCATAACTGGTTCTTTTTCTGACTGGCAACCAATAGCAATGGAAAAAGGTGATGATGGTCATTTTAGAACTAAAATTGAGCTAGATGATGGAGAATACGAATACAAGTTTCGAGTTCGTTCACTAAGCTGGTTTTTAGATGCAGATGAATGGGTTGAAGTAGTCGATCCTTATGCAGTAAATATTGACCCCCAAAGCCAAAATGGGACTGTTACCATTAAAGATGGCGAAAAGCTGGTTGACACCTACGTCTGGCAGCATGACGACAAGCCATTACCTGCCGACCATGAATTAGTTATCTATGAACTCCATGTTGGGGACTTTTCTGGTGGAAAAGGTGATCCTGATGGCAAAGGTAAGTACGAAGATGTAATTGATAAGCTGGATTATCTAGTAGATCTTGGGATCAACGCCATCGAATTGATGCCAATCAAAGAAAACCCAGGAGAATACAGTTGGGGTTATAGTCCACAGCATTTCTTTGCTGCTGAGTCTAACTACGGATCTACCTATGAACTAAAACACTTAATTGATGAGTGTCATGGTAAAGGTATTCGAGTCATTGTTGATGGGATCTACAACCACTCCAATACAGAGTGTCCTTTGACACAAATCGACCATGACTATTGGTTTCATCATTCTCCTACCGATCCTGACAATAGCTGGGGTCCAGAGTTTAACTATGAGAAATACGACGAGAATTTAGATCTCAAGCCTGCTTGGAAGTATATTGGCGATAATGTAGACTTCTGGATCAGAGAATATCACATTGATGGTATCCGCTACGACGCCACCAGACAGATCAACAACTATGACTTTTTGCACTGGATTGTCGATCGAGCCAAAGAAAATGCAGGTATGAAGCCTTTTGTTAATATTGCCGAAAATATTCCCGAAGATCCATCTATCACTAATATTGATGGTCCCATGGACGGCTGTTGGCACTATAGCTTCTATGCTAACATCATGGCTCATATTTGTGGCGATCGCTATGATGCTGAAGAATTGAAA
>JBCCDL010000696.1:0-3744 GCA_039030815.1 Cyanobacteria bacterium P01_A01_bin.83
CTAATCTTCCTGGTACGGTACCTGTCAACACTAGCCAAATGTATGCCAAAAATCTTCTAAATCTGGTGAAACATTTGACCAAGGATGGCGAACTACAGCTAGATTTTGCCGATGACATTACCAACAGTGCTTGCGTGACTCGCGATGGCGAAATTCGTAACGAAAGGATTAAAGAAGCATTGTTGGTGGTTAGTAGGTAATGGTTTGTCGTTTTTAATACTGACTAAATACAAACTACCAACTACTAACAAAAAAAAGGAGTCAATTTTATGGAAGCAGGATTATTAACAGGTTTAGTGGTTTTCGTTCTGGCATCATTCGTCGGGTTTGAAGTAATCAACAAAGTCCCGCCAACACTTCATACTCCCTTAATGTCTGGGGCAAATGCCATCTCTGGGATTGCAGTAGTAGGTGCATTACTGATTGCTGGAGTGCGGGAATGGAACATAACTACTATTTTAGGTTTGATGGCGGTGGTGCTAGCTACCGTTAACGTCGTCGGTGGTTTTTTAGTTACCGACAGAATGCTGCAAATGTTTAAAAAGGATTAGTTTTTGTCATTGGTCATTAGTTATTGAACGCCAATTATCACAAAAAACAGAGAATAAACGACCGCTAAATTAACACATAGAAATGCTATGAGTACATACTTAAATACGGGAATCGAACTAGCCTATTTAACTGCTGCTGCTCTATTTATTCTGGGCTTAAAAAAATTAGGTTCTCCTGCCACCGCCAGAAAAGGTAATGCCCTCGCAGCAGGGGGAATGTTGATTGCTATTGTCGCAACTTTATTAAATCAATCCGTACTTAATTATGAATGGGTTTTGGTTGGTATTGTTGCTGGTTCTTTAATAGGTGCGATCGCAGCCCAGAAAGTAGCGATGACAGATATGCCCCAGATGGTAGGTATCTTTAACGGCGTTGGTGGTGCTGCTTCAGCTTTAGTTGCTGTGGGTGAATTCTGGCGACTGCTTAATAATACTGGTACTGTTCCTCTAGATGCCACTTTGATCGCTATTTTAGGTGTTTTAATTGGCGGCGTTACCCTCACAGGCAGTTTACTAGCCTTTGCTAAACTACAGGGCTTAGTTTCGGGTTCTCCCGTTACCTTTCCTTTGCAACAACCTTTTAATGCTTTGCTATTCGCTAGTTTCTTAGCTGGCAGCGTTTATTTATTAATTCAGCCAGCCAATCCGATAATTTTTCTTGCTTTGACAGCCATATCCTTACTTTTCGGTGCTTTATTCGTGCTGCCGATTGGTGGTGGAGATATGCCCGTAGTAGTTTCTCTATTAAACTCATTTTCGGGATTAGCTGCCAGTGCCGTCGGCTTTATTTTATATAACAATATGCTAATCGTTGCTGGGGCATTAGTTGGGGCTTCAGGGTTAATTCTGACCCAAATCATGTGTAAAGCCATGAATCGTCCTTTAACTAACGTGCTGTTTGGCGCTTTTGGTGGGGATAGTGCTGCTGTTGCTGGTGGTGCAGGTGGTGCGGAAATCGATAAAACTTACCGTTCCATTGATAGTGAAGAAGGAGCAATGATGCTCGGTTATGCTCGCTCAGTAGTAATCGTCCCTGGTTACGGCATGGCAGTAGCTCAAGCACAACATGGCGTTAGAGAATTGGCATCACAACTGGAAAAAATGGGCGTTGATGTCAAATATGCAATCCACCCCGTTGCGGGTAGAATGCCAGGACACATGAACGTACTATTGGCTGAAGCTAACGTTCCTTATGATCGCCTGTACGATATGGACGATATTAACACTGATTTTGATCGCGTTGATGTTGCTTTAGTTATTGGGGCTAACGATGTAGTTAATCCCGCAGCCCGCAGTGATAATAGCAGCCCTATTTACGGAATGCCTATTATTGATGTGGATAGAGCCCAACATGCCATTGTGATTAAGCGTAGTATGCGGACGGGTTTTGCAGGAGTGGATAACGAACTATTTTACAAAGACAAAACTACTATGTTATTTGGTAGCGCACAGGATGTTGTTTCTAAGTTAGTAGGAGAAGTTAAACAATTGTAATTATTCTGAGAATTATCCTAGGGGGCGTAAGGTTTGCGCCCTTTTTTTGTTTTTGGGTAGAGCGATCGCTTTTAAACTGTATATGTTTGAAAAGCGATCGCACGCCAATAGTTGATACATAAAGCGCTTAACATGGCAATACAGCGGATTGACAGGTAGACGGGATACTGAATTAATGAAGATGCCTGCAACCGCTGAGCTTTGACATTATGCAAATTTATCTTACTGACCCAACCCCAGCAAGAAAACAAGAATTTTTGGACATGATTCAAGAATTTATAGATGCCAATGAAACACACTTTATATATGAAGAAGTCTTGATGAATGAAGGCTTTGAATCCTATTTAGCTTGGTTACAACGAGGTCGTGAAGGTCAAATAGAAGGTTTTTGCCCTTGGAGTGCGTTTTGGGCAATTGATCGACAAACAAATCGATTGCTGGGTGTATGCTCTGTTAGGCACAAGTTATCATCTTGGATGACGGAGTATGGTGGGCATATTGGTTATCGGGTGCGTCCATCGGAACGCCGAAAAGGTTATGGGACGAGCATTCTTGATTTAGCTATTCAACAAGCTAAGCAATTTACGCCCGATCAAATTCTTGTTGTTTGTGAAAGTGATAATCTTGGTTCAATTGGTGTCATTAAAAATAATGGTGGTGTATTTAATAGACAAGTTTCTAATAAGGGCACTATTCTCAATCGGTACTGGCTGCATAATTACATAATTAGTCTAATAAATTACTGCATCCGACCTTGTGCTAAACTTTTGTAATTTCCCAAAGCTCTTAGCAGCGGGGAAGTTCAGCGGTTACTTATTTTAAATAAGGAGCCATGCGATCGCTTTTAACTAATCTATATTTATAATGCGATCGCTCTTGTGACTCTAAATCATCCGTAAAACTTATTTATGAAAAGTAATAAAAAATCAAAGCGAGTTATCTTCATCAACTATTTGTAAAACTCTGTTGTATAAAGGTTGGGCAATCCAAAATCTAGCTTGGTCTATTAAAGCATTTAATAGCGGTTTTACTTGGGAAATCAAACCCTGGCTTTTTGCTTCAACTAAAATCCCTAAAATTCCCGTATAGCGTAAATTAAGCCTAGATGCTACTAACCGACCACGACGTTCATCGATTAACAACCGTTTGGCTTGAATTTCAACTGCCAGAGCAATTGCCTCGGCTTCTCCAAGATCTAGTTCATTACTTAATGCTTCTGCTAAAGTGCGATTACGCTCCGCGTAGCCTACGGATCGCCAATAGTGCGAGTTTGAATCCAATCTAGAGTTTGTACTTCAGTTGAACCTGCAACAGGAAAACTGGGATCAGTTAGTTCTCGATAAACCGCTACAGGAATAATAACTGTCCCATAAAGTTGATGAAGAAGATGAAGTTGCTTAATCGCAGCCAGATTATTGATGGGTGATGTATCACTGACAACTATCAAAACTTGCCTATCTCCCGCAGGTTTTGAATATCTTGCTCAAAATCTTCTACTCCGTAATGTATGGGAATGCGACGACTAGCAAGTAAATGTTGAAAAGCAACGCAATGCATATTGGCAAATCGACTGGCTTGAGCGAGAGTCAGTTTCTCTCTCTGAAAAAGCATGACAGCAATTTCTTGACGCATCTCAGCCTCATTCATGCGGGTCGCAGTTAAAATTTCATCGGGAACGATAACACTCATGACTCAACTC
>JBCCDL010000697.1:0-3744 GCA_039030815.1 Cyanobacteria bacterium P01_A01_bin.83
ATTGATCAGGCGAATATGAGATTATTCATTGTAAACTAGTTTTTGCTCACGGTTGAGGAGGTAATTATGGAAATAGAATATCCAGAAGATCTAAAATACCTAGACAGTCACGAATACGTTCGTTTTGATGGTGAAATCGCCACCATCGGCATCAGTGCGTTTGCCCTTGATCAGTTGGGGGATGTGGTTTTTCTGGAACTGCCTGAAGTTGGAGATTCGGTAGAAACGGGAGAAGTTTTAGGCACCATTGAATCGGTCAAAGCTGTGGAAGATATATATCCGCCTATTTCTGGTACAGTAATTGAGCGTAATGAGGTTGCAGTTGATGCCCCTGAAACCCTAGCAGAAGATCCCTATGGTGAAGGCTGGCTGATTAAGGTTAAAGTTGACGATCCTGATGATGAGTTAGCCGATGCTATGTCGGCAAAAGAATATCGCGCTCAAGTAGAAGGGATGGATGAGTAGTTTGTAGAATTGACCTCCTCGCCTGCCTCAAGGAAGGCGATTCCTACAGGAGTTAAACTCCTTCGGTGGGTTGACTCTTCATAGGGAGTTCGTTGGAACTCCCTCCAAGTCCAAGGCACAACGCGGTTGCGGAGCAAGTCGGTTGCGTTAGCAAGCCGAAGGCTAAGACTCAGCGCCGAAGCGTAGCTAGAACAGCGTGTTACGACTTTGCCTGCGAAGCAGGCTGTTCACCGCCCTAAGAAGGATGATGCTTTACGCCCTATTCGGTAAGCAGATAGTAAAGCAGGTTTTTCCAGGTTCAGATTCTAAAGATATCGAACCGCGATGGCGATTTTCAACAATCCGCCGCACATTATCCAAACCCAAACCAGATCCTTTGCCGACGGTTTTAGTCGTAAAGAATGGTTCAAAAATACGAGACTGAATTTCAGTGGGAATGCCTGAGCCTGAATCGATTATTTTGACATTAATGCGATCGCCTTTATTAATTGTCACAACTGTTAGATTTCCCTGCTCATCCATAGCATCGATACTATTATCAATTAGATTTGTCCAAACCTGATTTAACTCGCTGCCAAAAGCTAATATCTTAGGCACTGTGGGATCATAAATACGCTTGATTTTTACTCCCTGCTTGAGCTTATGGGACAATAGCTGTAAGGTGTCTTCTATTCCTTGATGAACATCAACCTGCTGTTTAGCACCTCGATCTAAATGAGAGTAGGAGCGCATCGACTGAACTAGTGCCGACACTCTTTCTGCCCCCTGCAATCCAGACTGAATCATGGTCATTACTTCAAATGATAAAGCCAACCACCGTAACCCTATATCTCTCAACTCAGTCGGATCATCCCGCCAACGTGCCATCAACTCATTTAAGGTGGCTGTCTCTATATTTCCTGCTGCCAGTGGTTCGGCTAGCTTCCAAGCTTCTGCTACACCATAATCCTCTAGCCAGGCTAAAATTGCATCCTCTCGCTCCATCAGAGTTAGAGGATCGGCACAATTATTGATAATAAAATCATAACCATCATCTCTAACTTTAAGCCATTTGGCGGTATGCTCATCTTCCACATTACGTTGTCCATAAACGAGGTTCATGCGCTGTAGTTCTAGCATGGCAGGAATAATGTCTTTGAGAGATCGCACTACTGCCGTTGCAGGATTATTCAGTTCGTGAGCCAAGCCTGCTGCTAAAGTTCCCAAAGCTGCCATTTTTTCTCGGTTTTGGATAAATGATTGTAAACCCATTACCCTACTTTGTACCGTCCGAAAAATCATTCTTTCAAAGTTACGGCATTCATGGACTAACTTTAAAAAATCTTCACTATTGAGTTCATAAGTCACTGAATCAGTCAAAGCGCGAAGGGTTACTGGCACAACATCGTCAGTCATGATCTGAATTTCGCCAAAGAATGCTGGTGCCTGGTGTTGACCAACGGGCATTTCTACTCCCTCGCTAAAGCGAGTAATACCAATTTTGCCAGAAGTTAGAATAAAAAAGCCTTTGTGACTATCCCCCTCTTTGAGCAAAGTATCTCCCTTACCCAATTCAATTGGCGTAGCGCGATCGCAAATCCATTCTAAGCGCTCATTTGATAGCTTTTGAAACAACTCTAGCTTGATTAATTCTTCGGTACAAAGCATTATCAGTTATTCTAAGTTTTTTTACACGGAATGCGGTCAGCATTACACTGACTTTAGAATTTTAAGATATTAATGATTAAGTTAATGATTACATATTATTTGACTACCAACTATTTCTGCTCTATTCTAGGGAATTAATCAAGCTAATTATTAATTCTGATTACTTATTTAGTGCTGTTTTAGCTAGGGAAACATCAACATCGCCAAAATAGATACTAAATGCCATCAATAAATGCTCCAGACTTTTGATCAACCACAGGTTATCTTGAACAGTCTGAGATTGATAATGAGCAACAACTAAGCAAAGCTTTTTTTCTAGATCTGGTTTTGATTCAGGACAGATTAAGAGAATTTTTATTAAAATCATCATTACCTGAGCTGTTCCTAAATTGGTAATTAAATCGGCAAATTTTTGTGTGTTCTCAGATACTTTAGAGTCAATTAATAAAAAGCTAAATAGCTGTCTACAAGTTTGTGTAATCAAGGAATGATTAATTGATTTTGTGTCAGATTGAGTAAAAGTGGCTGCTAGTTTTTGTTTCAATCTATCCTTAAACTTATAAGTATTATTCCGCGGGCTAATTCCACTTATTAAGAAATAATACAGATCATGCTTGAATTCTTTATAGTTCCGTCGCAGCTTATTCTTGACTATAAAATGCTGTGCTTGTTCTTGAATGGTCTTGTGATTACTTATTTTACTAGTATATTGTTTCAAAGCAATTCTAAAGGCTCTTTCGGAGAGTAGACTAGGATTATCTACCTTAGTGATTGCCTTCCCTGCTCCTTTTACCAACAATTTCATCTGGGCAAATTGTTTGAGTCTGATGCGATAAATAATATGCTGAGAAAGCGAAATTTCAAAAGCTTTTTGCCTTTTATTTTTCAGTTCTTCAATTAATGACAACAGACAATTAAATTGACCATCTGAAGGAGACAAGTATTGATAAAGATAAGTATAGCGTACTAAATAATCACCAATGATATCACCAGAATTATATCTACCGTTAGATATCTCATCAGTAATTACAGTCTCATTATTGACTGTGTTATCTATTATCTGAGGCTTGATAATAGCTATTACTATCTTCAACTGAAGATAAAATTCTGTCTCTTGATAATCTCGAATCAATTTAATCAGCTTGTTTCGTCTACGATCGTAGGATTTTGCACTACCAATTTCATTAATGATATCGCTTAATTGCTCAATAAAAACCATTGATTCTTGCTCACGAGACCAGTAATCTAAAATAGAATAAAAACAGTGATTAATAAATAAAAAAAATTGTGGTTTGGGAGCAAGAACAACTTTTTGAAACGCTGAAGATACTTGCTGACCTTCATTTTTTTGAAGTGAACTTAAGCTGTGTCTTACAAAGGACTTGTCCGCATGTACGGTAGGGTACTGTTCACCTTGCTGCAACAGATTTTTAAACTCTTGAATAAGCTCTAAAGGAGATTGAGTAGCTGTAATTTGGCGCAAATATTGATATATGATATTGCATTCTTGATTGATTGTGTGCCGAGTCGAACTTAAGTCTCTAATCACAACGAGAAATCAAATATTGGGGACTGAATTAAAGGTAGTTAATTTTAATCGTTATGAATACATTCAAAATTTAACTAGCTTCG
>JBCCDL010000698.1:0-3732 GCA_039030815.1 Cyanobacteria bacterium P01_A01_bin.83
AATTGGTAATATCGTTCCAAATTGCGATCGCATTAATACTCTCTAAATAATTACCTTTGATAATAATATCGTTAGTATTAAAAAGCTTGATTCCCCCCGCATCATGACTGTGGGCATGTTGGGCATCTATGTTAACATCGTGGATTGTCAGATTGCTAACTAATCCTCCATCTGTATTAGAAACTCCCACGGCTTTTTTGCCAATATCATGTATCTTAGAATTGACTAACTTAAATCCCTCTGCACGATCGAGAATTACCCCCGTATTGTTAGAGCCGTCCCTAATGGTCTCCTCAATACCAATATTATAAATTTCTAGATTTTTTAGCGTTACATCCGCTGCATCTTGAACAAATATGCCGTTGTTGCCATCAGTTATTTCTACATTTTCAATCGTGGCACCTGTGGCATCTGAGTTAAGATAAAAAATAGATTTTGAGGTTCCCTCTCCATGAATTCTTGAACCTTTTTGCCCTCTAATGGTAATATCTTTATCTATTAATATTCCATCAGTATAGTAAGTGCTATTACCAAGTTCTACTATAGAACCATCTTTGGCAGATGCGATGGCTGCTGCTAAATCTCCTCTAAAATCTGCATCTACATTAATAGTTTTGGTTTGATTCAAGAGAGAGCTATTGCGATTAGTTTTAGATTTATTGTCGACTAACATAGTAGTTCAAAAATATTTACTAACTTATCTATCTTTAGTGAGACAAATACCTGTAAGTTTTACTTACTTCATCTGTTCTTTATTTGCTTCTGGAATTACTTTATCTCCGCTTCATAATGAAGGGTGTGACTTCGATCACTGCTCATGGCAAGGTGCTATAAATTCTGAAATAGCATCTAGTTTTATTGGTAATTGATGTTATTCACCAATTAATTTATGATCTTGTTTTTCTTGGAATCGATGATGGATAGTTGTATGACAATTATTTAAATTACTGATCTTAATATAAGCAACAGTCAATAGTAGTCAGCAATCAGTAATCAGTCAACAGTAATTAGCCGACTTTTAATTATTAAATTTCAGGATGGTTGTGAGGAGCAATGCAGCCATCAGGAAGCAGGGCAATAGAAAGAGCTATTGAATAGTGTTGAATCTGAACGCGCTGTGCCAAAGTATGTTCTACATCAATTACGTCATGAATTTTGACAGGGATGACGCTGTTAGGAGGAAATGCCCACCAACTACCATCTTGATAGAAGCGATGCAGCGCGGTCTTGGGGGTTTCCCCCATGAGCGACTGCATCAAGAAGCGATCGCTATAGCCTTCTTGAATACACCACCTTTGACATACCGCAGCCGCAGCCGCCCTGAGATTAGGATAGATAATCGTTGTATTAATACTATTATTATTCATCGTAGTCTGCTAGTTATTTGCTATAAGGCAAAGCGGTCGCCATAACATTATTTATATTTCTTTTGCTTTTTGCTGTCAGCAATATTAATCAAAGTTATTATTTTCAAAAAATCTCAATCACTCAAATAGTAAAGTATTAACTATAATAGTTGTCGAAATTAATTAAAATGACATAAATAGATTATTATCATGAAATAATTGTCATCAATTAGTTTATAAATTACAGTTAAATTAAAGAACGATTTTCAATTTCATTAAGAGAATCAATAAGCTTTTCCTTTATTTGTTTAGAACTATACAAAATAGCAAATGCTGATAAAAAAGTAAATCCTGTAATTAAATAAGATAAAATATTCTCTACACTTATATCTTTTATTATTTTATAATTTTCAATTTTCAAAATATCCGCTATCCATTTGATCGCTTCAACAAGCGCATCTCCAGAAATAATATGCAAACATATCCAAGATAAAATTACACCAGATAAAGTACTATAAAACGGAACTAACCTCCAATTATCATTTAAATTAGATATTTTTGCATTTACAATGTCTTGTAAAATCTTCTTTATTACTTCGTCTGTATTTTTATTGTTGATATTATCGAAATCTTTAATTCTTTTGTCGATATTATTAAGTATTCTATTTGCTGAAATGAAAGCACTATCAAATAATGAATACCAATTACTAAAGTTAATAACATATATCGGCAGCGAAATATTGAAGATTAAAAAAAAGCATAACCCTATTATAAAATGTATTAAATTACTCGATCTAATCAAAAAAGAAAAAGCAAAAGATACAAGTATAATTACAAGTACATATTTATACTTGTAATAAAAGGATTTTAAAGCAAATTTAAGAATATCAATCTTGTTTAAATTTGGCTCGGCATCCAAAATAGATTTATTGATAAATTCAATATGGTTGTCAACTAATATGAAATTACTTAAATTACTCTTGTTTATTGAATCGCGAAATATGCTAGAAGCATAATAAATAAACTGTGTTTGGTTTTTTCAACTAAATTTATACGCAGAAAGATTGATTAAGTTGATCCAAACTTTTTCAATTAATTTTTTTTCCATTTTACGAATAATGATGAGCGATAAATGTGCAAATTTTGGCTAAAATATTTTATTACAGATTAGCCCAAAATTTGTTTATGTTACTCGGTATATATACCAAAAATAAAGTTTCAAAGAATTATCATGATTTTGTGATTGCTACTATTAATCCGATACAAATTTCAGCCGATACTGTTATGGCTAATCCTTCTAGTCAAACTTGAAATCTACAAACTAGGAAAATTATAATAATTTCCTGACATAAAGTCGATTAGCTAATTTAGCCCAGTTTAATCTTGGCAATTTTAGGTTCGCAACTCAGATAAAATTGCTATAGTTTCTGAGTTATCGACGGTGATATGTTACCTCCCTTTAATCCTAGACGTAGAGCTTTGTCAATCACTAAAAACAAAACTAGTAAATTTAGGCTCAACTTTCGCAATGGGCGTTTTGAAATTCCTGGTGCTGATGCTTGGCATACTTACTGGCAAGAGCCTTATTATTTGCTGTTAACCGTACCTTGGTGGGGGTTTTTACTGTTAACTGTCCTATTTTATATTGCAATCAATGGCTTATTTGCCTTTGGGTATTTACTGGGAGGAGACTGCATTGCCAACGCTACTCCTGGATCTTTTGCCGATAGTTTCTTCTTTAGTGTGCAAACTTTGACCTCGATTGGCTATGGTTCAATGTATCCAACTACCACCTATGCTGACGTTTTAGTCACTATAGAAGCTTTAGTCGGCATCGTTGGCATTGCCTTAGTTACGGGAATAGCTTTTACGCGCTTTTCTCAACCAACAGCAAAAGTCGTTTTTAGTAAGATTGCAACCATATCAGAACATAATGGGATTTCCACCTTAATGTTAAGGACGGCAAACCAACGTCATAATCAAATTATCGAAGCGCAAGTTCGTGTTTACCTAATGCGGGATGAAGTTAGTCTCGAAGGAGAATATATGCGCCGCTTTTACTTATTGAAGTTAGTACGAGATCGCACTCCCAGATTTACTTTAAGCTGGACTATTATGCACCTGATTGATCAGGATAGTCCTCTATGGCAAGCAACGCCAGAATCTTTGGCTAAAACTAGAGCGATGCTAGTAATTTCTTTTAGCGGTATTGACGAGACTGTTTGTCAATCTCTTCATGCACCTTATTGTTATGGTGCTGATGATATTTTATGGTCACATCGGTTTGTCGATATTGTGCGTCAGACTTCTCAAGGACACCAATATGTTGACTATACCCACTTTCATCGGGCTACACCTATTGAGCAATGAGCAATGGACAATGGAC
>JBCCDL010000699.1:0-3727 GCA_039030815.1 Cyanobacteria bacterium P01_A01_bin.83
AGATTATCAGCTAAACGATGTAAGAGTTTCTCTAAACCAGTATCGGTCATAGTTAATGATCAATAGTACCTTTAAATATCTTAAAATTTGTGGAGTTACTATGACTAATGCTTAAGGTTATTTTTAGCAATCTTTAGCAATCTATATTAAAGTCATGAGAAACTTTTATTGGGGTTGTGTGAACAGTACCCCGCCACGTCCGACATAAACGACATGCGGCGAACCGAAGCGCCTTTGTGGGGAGACCCCAGGCGACGCGGACTCCTAAACGGACGACAAAGGCGCTTAGTGAGTCCTTCGGACTTGCTTCGCAACCGCCGCATGTGTTGCGTTCACTTCGTCAAATTTCCCATTGAATCGAGTAGGCTTTGTATAATTATTTTGATGCTATCGATTCGAGGTAATCTTTCAACACTTTTACCTTAAAGGAATGGATAGCTTTTTTTCTCTCTGCTAAAAAATTGTCCGAACCATTGACACTATAAGTTTGAATAAATACGGTTTTGCTATTGTCTATCACCGCGATTATGTGGCACCATTGCCCAATGCTCATCGCTTCCCTATGCCCAAGTTTAAAATCTTGCGAGATTTGCTGCTTCAGGATGAGGTAATTGTCCCAGAACAAATTTTCCAGCCAGAATTGCCTGATCTAGAGTCAATTGAGCTAGTTCACACTCCAGAATATGTTCAGGGATATTGCAATGGCACCCTAGAATATAAAGTTCAACGTCGGATTGGCTTACCCTGGAGTAAGGCTCTAGCTCACCGTACCCGTATTGCTATTGGAGGGACGATTTTAGCGGCTAAATTAGCTTTAGACTATGGTTGTGCCTGTAATACAGCAGGGGGAACCCACCACGCCTTTCCTAGCTATGGTTCAGGTTTTTGTATCTTTAACGATCTAGCGATCGCATCTCGTGTTTTACTCAAGGAAGGCTTGGTCAACAAGATTTTAATTGTTGATTGTGATGTTCATCAGGGAGACGGGACGGCATATATCTTTCAAGATGATGATCGGGTATTTACTTTTTCGATGCACTGCGAGGCTAACTTTCCAGGTAGAAAACAACAAAGCGATTTAGATATTCCTTTACCTGTTGGTTTAGACGATGATGGTTATCTGCAAATATTGGCTCATCATCTATCTGATTTATTGAGTGAAGTACAGCCAGATTTAGTATTGTTTGATGCAGGAGTTGATACCCATGTCAGCGATCGCCTGGGTAAGTTATCCTTGACAGATTGGGGGATCTATCGGCGAGAAAGAATGGTCTTAAGTACCTGTAAAGCGGGAGGATATCCTGTTGCTAGCGTTATCGGTGGTGGCTATGGCAAAGATATGTCTGCGTTAGTCTGTCGCCATTCTCTATTGCATCGTGCTGCAAAAGAAGTTTTTGCTTAACGCGAGCGTCCAACAAAGAAAATTTGTAATGCCAGAAACAATACTGATTCGTTACAAAAAACAACATAACTTCATTATTTTGCGACCCAATTGCACAAGAATTGCACAGAAAGTTTGATTATATGAGTTTATCCAAATGTCACTGAATCTCCTAACTAAAGAGTTTAAAACGTGTTGAGTTGTCTCACTTAAACACAATATTTAAACTTCAATTCAACTAACTACTTAATCACAAGTTTTATTCCAAGTTAGGAATCAGTTTTTTTAATAATCCATTTGGTGCAAATTCGATATTTAGGAGAAATATTTAATGTTTGACGCATTTACCAGGGTGATTTCCCAAGCTGATGCCAGAGGTGATTATCTCAATCAAGGTCAGTTTGATGCTCTCAAAAGTATGGTGGCAGAAAGTAATAAACGCATGGATGTAGTTAACCGCATCACTGGTAATTCTTCGGCTATTGTGGCTAACGCGGCACGAGTCTTATTTTCCGAACAGCCCCAGCTAATTGCTCCTGGTGGAAACGCCTACACCAACCGTCGCATGGCTGCTTGTTTACGCGACATGGAAATTATCTTACGCTATGTCACCTATGCCACTTTTTCTGGTGACGGTAGTGTTTTAGAAGATCGTTGCTTAAACGGCTTAAGAGAAACCTATGTTGCCCTGGGTGTTCCTGGTGGTTCTGTCGCTGAAGCTGTTAGCAAAATGAAAGCTGCCGCTATTGAAATTGCCAATGACAAAAATGGTGTCACTCAAGGAGATTGCAGTTCTTTAATGTCTGAAGTATCCAGCTACTTTGATCGTGCTGCTGCTGCTGTTGGCTAATTTAGCGCCGACCTAGATTCGTTTTTTTGATTAAACATAGTAAAAATTTATTACCAGAGGTATCTTAACCCATGAAAACTCCTATTACCGAAGCAGTATCGGCTGCTGATTCTCAAGGTCGCTTTTTAAGCAGTAGCGAGATTCAAACCGCATTTGGTCGTTTTCGTCAAGCTGGGGCAAGTTTAGAAGCTGCTCAAGGCTTAACCAAACAAGCAGACAACCTAGTTAATGGTGCAGCCCAAGCAGTTTACAGCAAGTTTCCCTATACTACTCAAATGCAGGGTCCAAACTATGCTTCTACTCCAGAAGGTAAAGCCAAGTGCGCTCGTGACATCGGCTATTATTTACGCATGATTACCTATTGTCTGGTTGCAGGTGGTACTGGTCCAATGGACGACTATCTAATTGCTGGGGTGGCTGAAATCAACGCTACTTTTGAGCTGTCTCCTAGCTGGTATATTGAGGCTCTTAAGTACATCAAAGCTAATCACGGTTTGAGTGGCGATCCTGCGGTGGAAGCCAACTCCTACATTGAGTACGCAATTAACGCTCTTAGTTAGATTATTGCTCGTAGCTCGAAATCGCAGATGACTCTTAAGCTGGTTTTGTTTAATGGTTGGCTGTAATTTCGAGCAATTTTTTTAACCTTATAACCAGCAAAAATTAGGAGTATTACCAGTGGCAATTACATCAGCATCTCGCCTCGGAATTTCTGCCTTTGACGATACTAGTATTATTGAACTAAGACCTGATTGGAATCGAGAAGATGCCAAAATAGCGATCGCCGCAGCGTATCGTCAGATATTAGGCAACGATCATCTAATGAAATCGCAACGGTTGATTAGTGCTGAATCTTTGTTAACCGATGGCGCAATTTCCGTTCGTGATTTTGTCAGAGCATTAGCTAAGTCGGAATTATATAAAGAAAAATTCTTTTATAACAATTATCATCCCAGGACTATTGAGCTAAACTTCAAACATTTACTTGGTCGTGCGCCCTACGATGAAGCCGAAATTATCGAACATTTAGATATTTATCAAAATCAGGGTTTTGAAGCAGATATTGATTCTTATCTTGATTCAGAGGAATATGTGCAGAACTTTGGCGAAAATATAGTGCCTTTTTATCGCGGTTTCTCGACCCAAACAGGACAAAAAACTGTGGGGTTTACCCGTATGTTCCAACTATATCAGGGTTATGCCAATAGCGATCGCGCACAAGGTAATACAGGAAGCCCTCGCTTGACCTACGATTTAGCTCGTAACATGGCAACGACCGTCAGGAGTCCAGGAGGCAACGGTTCTTTGTCAGGAACAACTACTACAGAACGAGGTGGTTTATATCGATTGCGAGTCACCAAGGGTGCAATAGGACGTTCACCTCAAATACGTCGCAGTATGCAAGAGTACGTAGTTCCCTACGAAAGACTATCAGCAACGCTGCAAAAGCTCAATAAACAAGGGAGTCGAGTTATTAGTTTGACTAGGGCTTAATG
>JBCCDL010000700.1:0-3726 GCA_039030815.1 Cyanobacteria bacterium P01_A01_bin.83
CAAACTGTTACTTTTGAATATGCTAACAACACTTCCTATGTTTCCCCTGCCGCTTACACTTTAATTGCCGAAGCTGTTCCAGAAAAAGACACTGATCCTAATCTGGTCAATAATCAGACTTTTGAGCTGGTTTCTGCTCCTGGTACTGACGTTGTTCTTGATTGGAATGCAATAGCAATTAATGCTGCCGCTAATCATTATAGATTTGATTCAGTGCCTGAAGTTGGCGCGGCACCTCCACAAACGACTCGCACCGCAGCAATGCTACACGCAGCTATTTATGATGCTGTCAACGGAATTGAGGGGACATATAGTCCTTATGCCATAGACCTAGAAGCGCCAAAGGGTGCATCAACTGAAGCAGCAGTAGTTGGAGCTGGTTACACCGTACTCTCGGAGCTTTTCCCCGAACAGACAGAGATGTTTGATCTTCAAAAGGAGCGGTCTTTAGCAGAGATTCCCGATGGTGCTTCCGAGGATATCGGCTATGTTTATGGAGAAGCTGTAGCACAAGCATTACTAGCTTCTAGAGCTAACGAACTTGATGTGGAAGATCCAGACAATTATCCTTACAACCCTCCTGAAGGAGAAAATGTGTGGCGACCTGGTGCAGACGGCATTGCAGTAGGTGCTGGATATGGTAATGATGCTATCACTTGGGGTATTCCTAGTTCTGATGAGTTCCTACCAGACGGTCCTTCAGAGTTGGGTAGTGAAGAATATGCAGAGCAACTGGAACAAGTTCGTGTGTTTGGGGGAAAAGAAGATACTGCTCTCACCACAATTATTCGCACCGAAGAACAGTCGGAAATTGCTGAATTCTGGCTTAATGACCGAGGAGACTCCTACAAACCAGGTAAACACTGGAATCATATTGCCCAAGAAATTGCTGTTAACGAAGGCAATAGCTTAGTCGAAAATGCCCGCCTGTTTTTACACCTAAACACTGCCGTAGCTGATGCGGTGATCGTTGCGTGGGATGCTAAGTATACCTATTTAGATCCCAGACCAGTAACTGATATTACAGGACTGTATGAAGTTGATGGTAATCCAGTTACAACCGTAGATCCAGAATGGGAATCATTTGTGGAGACACCACCTTTCCCCGACTATATTTCAGGACATGCCACCATTGGCGGGGCTGCCGCTTCGGTACTATCAGATTTCTTTGGAGACGAGTTTGAGTTTACCGCTGTGTCACCAGATTTACCTGGTATAGTTCGCTCCTACGAAAGTTTTGACGAAGCAGCACTTGAAAATGCCAATAGTCGTCTTTATGGTGGAGTACATCCCTTTGAATCAGGGGCTGGAGAAGCATTACCCACAGGAGATGCCATCGGTGACTTTGTGGTAGCAAACATTGCTCAGTCGATTATTTAAATCATGTTCATTCTTGGTCGAAATCATTTGACTTCATCAACTAGCTATAAGCCCTAAGCCGTAAGCTCAAGTCAACTTAGGGTATTGCTACTGTAATATTTAGTGGATAGTTGTAACTTAACACTCATTGGTGACAAGTTAAGGGACTACGCCGTTTGTCAATCGGTTGTTAGCTATTAGCTTTTGAAATATTGTTAATTGATTTTCTTAAATCAAAGCGATCGCTATCTATACTGTTTTTAATCTATATGTAGTACTAAAAACTCATTGATTGCACCACATATAGTAAATAAATTAGCTTGACTTGTCAGTAATGCTTATAGTCATTCTAAATAAGAACCAAAGCGTAAAAGAGTACTATGAGGGATTTCCCAGTACATGCGGGCAAGCCCTTTGTCAATCCCCCGAACGAATAAATTAGAATCGTAGGTCAACTAATTATAACGACTATAACACTGAATAACTGACCTTGGGCAGTGTACTGAAAATTAGTGTTTTGGGTTTTGGGTTATTAGTTAAATATACCTACTACCTGCTACCTGCTACCTACTACCTGCTACCTGCTAATTATAAATCAACGCTCAGATGAGTAGGAAAATGATTTAAGCGCTTTGCCAGTTAACATAAGGTAGCTTAAGCGCGGTAACTTTTACCTGTTCGGCATTACGAACTAACTGCCCACAGTTATCCCAAGTACCGTTGGTAAACATCTGTCTGGAACCTTCGTTCATGGTTACAGGAATAGCCAGATCCATACTGTTGACAGTCATCGCTTCTAGATCAACCGTAATTACAGTTTCAGGACGAGACTTAATTAAGGTCTGTAGCTGCTTGATTTCCGCAGGAGGGGCGATTACACAGGGAACACCGATCGCAACACAGTTACCAAAAAAGATCTCGGCAAAACTCTGACCAACAATCGCCTTGATGCCCCACTTAGCAAGTGCTTGGGGTGCGTGTTCACGGGATGAACCACAGCCAAAGTTATTATTAACTACAAGTATATTTGCTCCTTGGTATTGAGGTTGATCGAAAGGATGTTGTCCCTTAGCTTGGGCGCGATCATCTTTAAAAGCATGTTCTCCCAACCCATCGAAGGTAACGCAACGCAAAAACCGTGCAGGAATAATGCGATCCGTATCGATGTCATTGCCCTCAACGGCGATCGCTTTACCTGATATCTGTTTAACTTCACTCATGTTTTGATCTTCCTGATTGATAATTATTTCTGGTGGGCAAAAGCAGCCAAATTTACATTAAGCTCAGAATTATTTTTTTGCCCACCCTACAACTAACTGTTCAATGCCAAATGTTTAATGATCAATGATTCAAGATCCTGATTCTAATCTTTCTTGCCAATCGCGATCAATGCGATCAGCATTTCTGATGTCTTGATCTAAGAGATCATCTTCAGTGGTGTAGGTAACATCTCCTTCTTTTATCACTTTCTGTTGAGCAAACTGACTAGCGTATGCCAACTTTTGACGCAGAGATGAGTCTGGTTGTCCTAAAGCGATCGCTCTTTGCTTTCTGGCTTCATTACGCTTAATTATCTTGGGATTACGTCCCTGGAGCCAAAAGTAGCGCACTAAAGGAATCAATAAATATGCCATGCCGTAACCAAACAGCAGAACTAAAATTGAGTCAGCAAAAGCGACGACACCACCTAATTGAGCGGCAAGTGTTCCATCTTGTAACAGAGTACCTAGAACCAACGCCAGAATAATATTTAAGGCTCCCAAACCAGCCGCCATCGTAATTTGACCACTATCAGCCTGACTAAAACGCCAGCGCTTTTCTTGGAGGTAGCCAACATCAGCTATGGGTGCAGAATATCTCTGGCTTGCCATTACCTGAATTTCTGGGAAATAGTAAACAATTTCACCTTGAGGAGAAACTTCAGGATAGCCGTTGAAGCGACTTAAGACAGGAATCATATAGTCTTCATCTTGATCGAGATCGTCTACATAGGGGGCAATTTGTTCTGCTACCACCGCACCTTTGTTACTACGTATTACCCCAGCAATAGACTGCCAGCGATAGGATTCGAGATCGGCATTAGGATTACCATCACCAAACAGGAAGGAAAAAACTGACTCTAAGAAATTCATCTTGTAATTTCCTGTAGTCTGTTGGCGCCGTTGCCGACGACGACTATTGTAGCCAGGATCAAACCACCAAAAAATATCCCCTAGCCAAAAGTGAGGCATAAAAAATCCGCCTCGATAGCCGCCACCGTAGCTGCGATTACCTTCGCGATCGTCATTAGCCGAATTCATGGCAATTACAATTGCCACAATTGCCACTACCATCAGTAAAATTGAGGCAATTAAGATAATCCCAAAA
>JBCCDL010000701.1:0-3716 GCA_039030815.1 Cyanobacteria bacterium P01_A01_bin.83
TGCGATCGCTCTTAGGAACTAAACAGGTAGAACTATATGGCACTCCCACTGAAGAGATCGCAGTTACTGTTAGTCCTCAACGTTTGAATGCTTTTGATTCTCTCGATCGTTTTGAAGCTGAATTAAGCCAAGGAGTAGACTTACAAATTATCTTTAATCAAAGCATTTATGTTGAAGCACAACTAAGTCTGGTAATTAATAATCTGATTATGGCGGGCTTTTTGGTTGTAGTTGTCACCTTCTTTATGATGGGCTGGAAATCATCTTTAATTGTAGGTTTGGCTTTGCCTTTGGCTACCTTCACCGTATTTGGCTGTATGCAGGTTTTGCAGATTCCCCTTCACAATACTTCTATTACAGGAGTCATCATTGCTTTAGGTTTATTGATTGACAACGCAATTATTAAAGATCAGAAACTGTTTGTCAACAAAAGATAAAAGTGAGGGATGACTGGGGACAAAGGGCTGGTTCCCCATGTTGGGGAGATAGGAGGACGATTTTACTGATTAGGTGATTACTGAACTCAATGGTGGGCAAGGCTAAAACTTGAATTTTATAAAAATTTATGACCTTGTATTGCCCACCCTGCAGGCTGTTGACTGTTGACTGTTGACTGATAACTGAAACCTCCTTCTCTAGTTATTCTCAATTCCCTTTTAAATTAAAACTGAATTAAATACTTACCTTCAATGATTTTGGCATTAAATTAACTGTTTAAACATATAGCTAAATTAAGACCAGTTTGATCCAGATAATTAATTTCCTGACAAATTTTTGACTTGTATTCACTCTATAAAATTTAGACTAAGATGAGTAACTCACCGATAGAAAATCTAAAAAAAAGTCTAATTCTAGAATCAACCATAGACATAGAAGAAGCATTTTTAATCGCTGATGGTTTAGTAGTTGCTAAAACTAGTAAACATTTAACCACGCTTCAGGCGGCTATATTTCGCGGAGCTTGGTTGGGTCAAAAATATGAGCAACTGGCTCAAGAAAACTTCTGTTCTGATATTCATATCAAAAGAGTTGGTGCCGAGTTGTGGGAGTTGCTATCTTTAGGCTTAGAAGAAAGAGTCAGTAAAAAGACTTTTCGAGTAGCTTTAGAACGCCGTTACCAGTCACAATCAAAAAATAGCCGCTTATCAGTGGTTAACAAGCAAAAAACAGTTAATCCGCCTGCCAAGATCATTGAATTTCCCAGTGGCTCAGTATCTTTGCATTCAGATTTTTATATTGAGCGCATTCCTTTAGAAGCAATAGCTTATGAGGAGATTGAACGTCCTGGGAGTTTAATTCGCATCAAAGCTCCTAATCAAATGGGGAAAACCTCTCTCATGTTGAGAATTCTGGCTCATGCTCAAGAGAGAGAAATGAATACCGTTACTTTAAATTTTCAACAAGCAGAGCGTCAAGTATTTAGTTCTCTTGATCGATTTTTGCGCTGGTTTTGTATTAATGTTGCTCGTCAACTAAAACTAAAGCCCAAACTAGATGATTATTGGGATGAAGATATGGGTAGCAAGATTAGCTGCACTGCATATTTGCAAGAATATATTTTGACCAAAATAGAGCGTCCCTTAGTTTTAGCTTTAGATGAAGTTAATTACATTTTCGAGCATCGCGAGATTGCTAGTGAATTTTTGGGATTAATTCGTTCTTGGCACGAAGAAGCAAAAGTTTTTGATGTCTGGCAAAAATTATGTTTGATCGTGGTTCATTCTACCGAAGTATATATCCCTCTAAATATTAATCAATCACCTTTTAATATTGGCTTACCAATTGAGTTGACTAACTTTACCACCGAACAGGTACAAGAGTTGGCACAGCGTCATGGACTAAATTGGCATGGTAAATCTGAAGTAGACCAATTAATGGCAATGCTTGACGGACATCCTTATCTAATTAGAATTGCTCTGTATCACCTTAGTCGTGGCAATCATAACTTAGAGCAAATGTTAGCAGAAGCACCTTCTCTCAAAGGTATTTATAGCAGTCATCTCCGTCGGCATTTAATAACTTTACAACAACATTCAGAATTAAGAGCAGGACTCAAACAGGTAGTTGAGACTCAAGAGAGCGTCAGATTAAAAGCAACTATGGCTTACAAATTAGAAAGCATGGGTTTAGTAAAGCTGCAACGGAATTCGGTTACAGTTAGCTGTCAGTTGTATCGCCTCTATTTTCGTTCGCAACAAATAGGAAACAATTAACAATTAACAATTAACAATTAACACCTCAACAATGAACAATTACCACTATCAAGTAGGCGGTTGTCTAACTAATAATGCTTCTTGCTATGCTACTCGTCAAGCTGACCAAGAATTATATCAGGTCTTGACTCGCGGTCAGTTTTGTTATGTATTGAACTCTCGGCAGATGGGTAAGTCTAGCTTGCGGGTGCAAACGATGCACCGACTGCAAAGAGAAGGAGCAAGCTGTGCTGCTATTGATATGACTAGAATTGGTAGTAATAATTTGACTCCGCAACAGTGGTATAAAGGAATAATTTTTGAGTTGTTGAGGTGTTTTAATCTTTTAGGTCAAATTAATTTTAAATCTTGGTGGCAAGAACAAGAGCATTTATCTAATACTCAGCGATTAATACATTTTATCGAAGAAATTATTTTAGTTAAGGTCAAAGCTACCAAAATTTTGATTTTTATTGATGAAATTGATAGTGTTTTAGGTCTTGATTTTCCAGTCGATGATTTTTTTGCTCTGATTCGCTATTGTTATAATCAACGAGCAGAAAATTCCGATTACCAACGTTTGGCTTTTGCTTTATTTGGAGTAGCAACACCTTCAGATTTAATTCAAGACCGCGATCGCACTCCGTTTAATATCGGTCAAGCAGTTGAATTAAAAGGCTTTCAAGCTAACGAGGTTCAGCCTTTAGTCGAGGGGTTGGCAACGACAGTCAATCATCCCCAAGCAGTGATGAATGAAATTTTAGCTTGGACTTCAGGACAACCTTTTTTAACGCAAAAACTCTGCGATTTAGTCAGAAAATCGGGTATCGAAGCGATAGATAATATTATTAATATTCCTTCTGGTACAGAAGTCTTTTGGATCGAACGGTTAGTACAGCAGCAAATTATTGATAATTGGGAAGAACAAGACGAACCAGAACATCTGAGAACCATACGCGATCGCATTTTAAACGATGAAAACAAGGCAGGAAGATTATTAGGTATTTATCAACAAATTCTGCAAGGTGAGACAGTAACAGCAGATGAGAGTCAATCAAAAATTGAATTGTTACTCAGTGGTTTAGTCGTCAAACACAACGGTAATTTGGTAGTCCGCAATCGAATTTATCAACGGGTTTTTGATCGCCATTGGGTAGATGGGCAACTGTCTGCTTTACGTCCCTATGCCGATACGTTCAACGCTTGGATATAAGCTGATTGTCAGGATGATTCGCGTTTATTGAGGGGACAGGCTTTAATTGATGCGAAACACTGGTCACAAGGTAAGAGTTTAAGCGATAGGGATTATAAATTTTTAGCTGCTAGTCAGGAATTAGAACAACAAACTGAAAGAAAAACTGCCCAAATTTTAGCCGCAGCTAATCAAACTCTAGAACAAGCACAACAACAAGCAAAAAGAACCATTAGAAAAGGATTAGTGGTACTTGGTACTATCTCTACCGTCGCTACGGGACTTTTATTACTGGCGGGATCTTTATCGCTGCAAGTAGAAACTCGTCGTAA
>JBCCDL010000702.1:0-3705 GCA_039030815.1 Cyanobacteria bacterium P01_A01_bin.83
ATTGACGATCGCTGGGCAACTACTGGTAGCGCCAATTTTGACCCCCGCAGTTTTTGCCACAATGAAGAATTAGATATATGCACCTCGCAGCCTAAGTTAGTGGCAGGGATTAAAGATACTTTCGAGAAGGGCTTCGCTCAAAGTAAAAAGGTAACTTACTCCCAGTGGCAACAACGTTCATTGATTAAACATCGTCTACTGGGTAGCATAGTTGACTTTTTCCAATGGCAACTTTAAGTTATCATCCTACGACAATCACCAAAATTTACTGACAAGCAAATTTAATTTATCACCTTAGTTAGAGGTTCCCTAAAAAGGATAAATAGTTAAATAGCGATCCCAATCCCTTCATCGCCCATCTTGGGTGCTGGGACAGAGCAAAACTATAGATGGCATAGCAAAAAGACAGCTTTTTAAGTGTTCTTCTAAATACAGCAACATAAATATTCACGTTTTAATATAAGATATAAAATGTTAAGGAAACTTTAGAATAATAAATCCTTATTGAATCTGATGTTTAAAAGTCATCAAAGATAAACCGCTGCTTTATCTAGTTTGTTAGACTGCATCTTGGTTTTAGGCGATTAATGGGGCAAGTAATGGGCAAGAATTACTAATTTAGCTGATTTTTGCTGTAATTAGCAGTTTGGCTCTTGATTTTAGTCTAATAAAGCTGCTTGGGCTGCTTACTAAGCGCAACCTATCTAGCAGGCATCAGAATATGGCATGGTGGCGCAATTAGCTACTAAAGCTGGTTTTTCCAGATAAACTACTAAAATTAATCGCAATAAAAATGAGATTTAATACATCTAATTCGATGAAGATAGCCAAGGTAGCGATCGCTTTTTCCTTCTTTAATTTTGTGATGGCGCTAACTGCGCATCGTTCAGTCATTATAAGTAAGGTTAAAACTGATCCTGTTGAGACTGCTCGGAATGTGGTTAAAGAAGTGATTGAAGATATTAAAGTATTACCAGATGTTGAAGTTAAACAATAATCTTGGCATGTTCTAGATATCGCTGTTTGAAAAATTCAAGTTAGCAAGAAAATCTAAGAGGTCAATAGCTAAAAACAAAAAAAGAGCGAATTATCGCATTGCCAAACGCATTTTGCGATTAGGTGCTTTAAAAGCATGATCTAGTTGTGCTAAATCCCCTGGGGTTAATTTAAGATCTAAAGCAGCGCGATTCTCCTTGACATGTTCAGGTTTAGTTGCTTTGGGAATCGAAATTATCTGCTCTTGGTGCAGTAGCCAACTAAGAGCAATTTGGGTTGAAGTGACGTTATATTTGGCTGCTATATCTTTCAACTTAGAATTATTAACGAAGGCTCGTTGCTCTAAAGGAGAGTAAGCCATGATGGGAATATTGCGTTCAACGCACCAGGGCTGCAGATCCCATTCAATACCACGACGCAGCAGGTTGTAAAGCACTTGATTAGTGACAATTTCGGTGCCTCCAGGTAAAGACTCAGCTTCTTCCATATCATCAGTGTCAAAATTACTTACGCCATAGTCTAAAATTTTTCCTACTGACTTGAGATACTGTAATCCTGATAGAGTCTCTGCTAAGGGAGTTGAGCCGCGCCAATGAAGCAAATATAAATCTAGATAATCTGTTTTGAGTCTGGATAAAGAGCGATCGCAAGCGGCAATTAGCCCTTGATAGCTAGCATTGTAGGGATAAAACTTGCTAACTAAATATATGTCCTGCCGACAACCAGCAATAGCTGCGGCGACCACCTCTTCTGCACCACCTTCGCCATACATCTCGGCAGTATCAATCAAAGTTAGACCTAATTCTATTCCCAGCTTGAGGGCATTTATTTCTGCCTGTTTATTACTAGGTTTTTCTCCCATACGCCAGGTGCCTTGTCCCAATATGGGTATTTCTCTTCCAGAGTGTAACTTTAGTGTTTTCATGATTTTATATAGTTAAAAAGCTTGTAGCCTATAGCTAAGAACTTGTACATTAGAACGGAGTTAAATTACGTTGGGCGTACTGAGATGTCAATTGAGATCCGTCATTATCTACCGCAGGATTTTCAGGCGATCGCCAATATCTATAATGAGGCGATCGCAGCAGGTGGAATTACTATGGATTGCGAACCTTATTCTCTTCAGCAAATCGCCGATCTGGTACACAAATTTAATTCCCGTGAAACAATTTTAATCGCCCATGAAGATAATATTCAGGTGGGGTGGGGGATAATTAAGAGGTATAGCGATCGCATTGGCTATCATGTTTGCTGTGAAACTTCTATTTATTTTAAATTTAGCGAAACTCAAAAGGGATACGGTAAAATTTTACAAACCGCTCTTCTACAACAGGTTAAAGCATTTAACTATTATCATGTAGTTGCCAAAATCTTGGCTGCCAATCAAGGTAGCATTAAGTTTCATCAAAAATTTGGCTTTGAATTAGTTGGTATCCAAAAAAAAATCGGTTTTTATGGGGGACAGTGGCATGATGTAGCAATTATGCAGCTTTTAATCGATTAGTGGAGATGCAATTAAGTCTTGGAAGTATTAATTGAGATAAACATTGCGACAACTTAAAAGAACTAAATTAGTAAGTATTTTCTCGTTTCCCAAATCCCCTATTTCCCTACGACCCTATTTCTCTTTATTTAACAATAATGAAACAGCCCTAATCCTTGTAAGGCAAGCGAGAGAATCTTTGCCCCTATCACATGGGATTAACTCAGTTGGCGATCGCAGTGTTGGGCGCATTTGTCCTGGTAAAGAGGTTGCTTTAAAGATGCTGATTGATGTTATCCGTACCGTGGACAAAGCTCGTCGTACACAACTTGCTCCAACCTGAAGCAAATTTAATTGAAACTAGTACAAAAAAACTAATTTGGATGAGGGGACTTGACTCTAAAAGCTGATTTTGCTAAAATTTATTTCATAATGGGAACCTATGCCTCTGTAGACACTTTCAACCACTCCCATTATGAAGAATAGAATCAGACTACCATCAGCGATCGCCTTTTGTCAACCCTCTTTATAAATCTGCTCATCAAGTTGAATTTTTTCATCAAGATCAAGATACTCACTAAATATTGGTACTTTGAGGTATTTTGCTGGGAAGTAAAAAGTTGTAAAAAGTAGGTCGTTGAGCATTTCGCTCTTGAATAATGATTTCAATTTCTTGAAGACGATTTTGAAAAGTCTCCAGGGGTCGCCCAACATCTGGATCAGTAAAATAGGGCAAGTGATCTTTATTTTCATATCTACCTAGTTGAGTAAAGTAAACTGAACCCAGGGTATAGGTAATATTCATCTGAGCTTCCGCCTGTGCCAGAGGTGGTAATAAGTCAAAATAATCCTGCATCGTTGCTCCAGTAGCAGTCGTCGGTGAAGCTCGATATCCAGCAAAAGGCATATTGGGAGCATAGCTCATGTAGGTAGCTTGGGAAAAATTAACTGCCGCATGTTGAGCGCTGCAAGTAAAAATTAGTAAAGTTATAGCATCGATTAGGTATGTTTTGGAATGGATATCAAAACCTGCTGGGGAGTTAGATGCCTCACCAAAGCCTGTCATTCGTCCTTGATTATCGTTAATTAAACTCTGCACCCATTGCTGAAGTTCAGTATCTTCAATCACGTCCTGGTCATTTTGATAGTAAATAGAAAGATAACTATCAACCCACTGATGAATGGCATCCCAAATCAACATGCCATCATCTCGATAAGGATAATCA
>JBCCDL010000703.1:0-3695 GCA_039030815.1 Cyanobacteria bacterium P01_A01_bin.83
ACTAAAAACTAATGACTAAAAACTTTGATAAATTAAGTCTCAAGTTTTAGTCAGATCTTAATGTATAGGTAAAGAGTAATTAAAAATCATGTTTAAAGTTCTCAAACAAGTACAAGATTACGCCAAAGAAAGTTGGCAAGCTGCTAAGTATATTGGTCAAGGTCTGTCTGTTACCTTCGATCATATGCAACGTCGTCCCGTAACGGTTCAATATCCCTATGAGAAGCTAGTTCCATCTGAAAGATATCGTGGCAGAATTCACTACGAATTTGATAAGTGTATTGCCTGTGAGGTCTGCGTTCGAGTTTGTCCGATTAACTTGCCTGTAGTTGATTGGGAATTTGATAAGAAAGCTAAGAAGAAAAAGCTTAATCACTATAGTATCGACTTTGGTGTCTGTATTTTCTGCGGCAACTGCGTAGAATATTGTCCCACCAACTGCTTATCAATGACCGAAGAGTATGAATTAGCTTCTTACGACCGTCATGAACTTAACTATGACAACGTGGCTTTAGGACGTTTGCCATATAAAGTAACTCAAGATCCGATGGTTACTCCGTTAAAAGAATTTGCTTACTTACCTAAAGGTGAAGTTGAACCTCATGGCTTGCCTAAGGGTTCACAACGGGCTGGTAAGCGCCCCGAAGAAATTCTGGCAGAAATTGAAGCAGCAAAACCAAAAGAGAAAGCGGAAGCTGAAGGCTGAGGGATGAGAGATGAAAATACAACATCAATGCTATTTTCATCCCTCATCAATTTATCCTGAATTGTGATTAACTAAATTATTGGAACAGAGGAGAAAATTAGGTGAATTTAGCTGAAGGAGTGCAAATTGTTTCTTTTGGCATCTTAGCAGTGATGATGATCGGGGCAGCTTTGGGAGTTGTCTTGTTGCCCAAAATTGTTCATTCTGCTTTTTTGTTGGCTGGAGTTTTTATCAGTATCTCTGGCTTGTATATCTTACTCAACGCCGATTTTGTGGCAGCGGCACAGATCTTAGTTTATGTAGGTGCGGTTAGTGTTTTAATCTTGTTTGCTATTATGCTGGTCAACAAGCAAGAAGATTATGTAGAACTTCCTGGGCGTATGATTCGTAAAGTTGCCACAGCGGTAGTTTGCTTTGGTTTATTCGCATTATTGGGAACTATGGTTTTAGCAACTCCCTGGTCGTTAGATAGTACTTCTCCTGGAGTAATTGACAATACAATTATTGCTTTGGGGGAGCATTTCTTTAGTGATTATTTATTGCCTTTTGAGTTGGCTTCGGTATTGCTATTAATGGCAATGGTGGGGGCAATTATTTTGGCTCGTCGAGATTTGATTCCCGAATCTTTAGTCACTGAAGATACTGTATCTACTAGTCTAACTTTACCCGAACGTCCTCGTGAATTGGCTACCTTAGGTGGCGATAGTGAAGAGCAAAGTTAATCAGTTATCAGTCTTTAGTTTTTAGTCATTAGGAGAGAGTGCAATTGTGCAGTTAGAATATTTCTTGTTGTTAGCGGCAGCCTTATTTTGCATTGGAATTTACGGTTTGATCACCAGTCGCAACGCCGTTAGAGTTTTGATGTCAATTGAGTTAATGCTTAATGCCGTTAATTTAAATTTGGTTGGGTTTTCTAATTATCTAGACCCAAGTAATATCAGAGGTCAGGTATTTACGGTATTTGTCATTACCGTAGCCGCAGCAGAAGCAGCAGTAGGTTTAGCGATTGTTTTAGCTATTTATCGCAACCGTGACACCATTGATATGGAGCAGTTTAATTTACTCAAGTGGTAAATAGTTATGGAACTCTTAAGTATGCATCAATCAACAGTGTTTGATTAAGAGTTCCAATACTGCTTGAAAATAATACAGCAGTATAAAGCTACATGAATGGAAGTTTAGCTGATTTGCACGCACATGATGATTACAAACAGCTAAAGCTAGGGGAGATTGAGAAGATGATACTCTATACCTCAATAGTCTAAATACCTCAAGACCTCAACAATTTTGTTTATACCAATCGAACTTTAGATTAAGACATTTTTATAATCTCTCTAAGTCTCTGCGTAAGATAGCTTTTCAAAGTCTTAAGCTTTACTTCAACTGCGATAACAACAGTCTCTGAGTCTTGGTTCGTAAATAAGTTGAGAACAAGCTTTCTAATTAATAACAAGACAAAAAAAGTCTGCTAATATGATAAATGAGGCTCTTCTTTTCCTCAATCGTTAAGTTTACAGTACCCCAATAGTAGATCAATTAAACCAAAGTTTAGCCGACCACTGCTGAATTTAATCGAGATAAAATTTCAAATTAATCCCGATCGCAATGCTACCACCGCAACTTGAACGCGATCGTTGACTGCTAGTTTATTCATAATGCTGCGAATGTTAGTTTTAACCGTACTTAAGCTAAGGTACAAAAGATCGGCAATTTCCGAGTTAGTTTTCCCATCAACGATTAAATGTAGTACTTCTAGTTCCCTGGCAGAAAGTTGACCGATAGGGCGATGCCGACCGCTAGCTTCGCGATCGCAATCGTTAGTTTTGGTAAATTGAAGCTGTTTTACGACCTGACGCGCTACGTTTGGGTCTAAATATACTGCCTGTTCTTTAGCAGCAGCGATCGCTGTTAATAAGCCTTTTAGGCTAGTGCTTTTGAGACAATAAGCATCAGCCCCACTAGCTAAAGAAGCGATCGTTTCCGTTTGCGATCTATGGGAAGTTAGCATAATAACTGCCGTGTCGGGAAGATTAGTTTTAATCTGCTTAGTTGCTTCAATGCCGTCCATTTGCGGCAAGCCGATATCCATAATGACCAGATCTGGTTTGAGTTTGAGGGACATTTCTACTGCTTGATAACCATTACTTGCTTGTCCGACGACTATATACTGAGCATGTTTAGCAAAAAATTGTTCTAAACCCAACTGCATTAAAGGATCGTCTTCGACTAACAACACTTGCCATGATTGCTGAGATGATGAATCTAGGGGCTTTTTTTCAAGAGACATGATTGCAATTATTAAGACTGACAAGGCAGAGTAAACCAAAAAGTAGAACCATTCTCTAGACTACTAACAACACCAATTTCTCCACCGTGAGCCATAATAATTTGTCGAGATAGATATAGTCCGATGCCCAACCCTGGCATATAGCGAGAACGTTTTCCTCTAGAATAGAGTTTAAACAAGCGATCGCGCTGTTCGGCAGAGATGCCTACTCCATCGTCACTAATCGTACAGTAAAGCCAGCTTGGTTCTACCTCGGCATCGATAGTTATGGTAACACCATTAGGATTATGCTTAAGAGCGTTGCCAATCAAGTTGTTAAGCACTCGCCATAGCTGAATCGGATCTGCTTTAATGCTGGGTAAATTACTGTCTAAACGATTATCGACAGTCGCTTGATGTTCCAACAAAACTGGTTGCAAATCTACCAAAGCTGAATTTATTAGCTCGTTTATCGAGCAAGGCTGTAGATCGACTATAACGCCGTTGACTTCTGTATTGTGAGCCTCGATTACAGAATTAATCATTTTATAGGCGCGATCGCTTCCTTGATACAGTCTTTCTAATACCGAACGATCTAAAGTTAATTTCTCTCCTGGCTGCTGCAACAAATTATCTAACACCATTGAGCTTGCCATAACGGGAGTACGCAAATCGTGGGTGACTGAATGCAAAAATACCTTTAATTCTCTTTGAGATTCAAAT
>JBCCDL010000704.1:0-3667 GCA_039030815.1 Cyanobacteria bacterium P01_A01_bin.83
AATTTACAACTACCGCAAAAAATTATGCTTCTGGGTGCAGGAGAACTAGGCAAAGAATTTGCGATCGCCGCTCAACGTCTGGGTAATTTTATTGTCGCTGTAGATCGTTATGCTCATGCCCCAGCGATGCAGGTCGCCGATGCCTGTGAGATAATCTCTATGCTTAGTGGGGATGATTTAGAAAGGATAGTGCAAAAGTATCAGCCTAACTTTATTGTTCCCGAAATTGAAGCAATTCGGACTCAAAAGCTCGCAGAATTTGAACAGCGAGGAATTACCGTTATTCCTACCGCAGCTGCCACAGACTATACGATGAATCGCGATCGCATTCGGGAATTAGCAGCACAAAAACTTGGTATCCGCACCGCTAAATACGCCTACGCTAGCAGCCTGGATGAACTAACTCAGGTATCTCAAGCGATTGGCTTTCCTAACGTAGTTAAACCTGTCATGTCTTCATCGGGCAAGGGTCAATCAATCGTCAAATCAGCGGCAGAAGTTGCAGATGCCTGGTCATATGCTATTGAGGGTGCCAGAGGAGACACGCAAAAGATCATTGTCGAAGAATTTATTGATTTTGAGATTGAAATTACTCTGCTGACTATCAAGCAGTGGGATGCACCAACTATATTTTGTCCTCCTATTGGTCATCGTCAAGAAAGAGGAGACTATCAGGAGTCTTGGCAACCTGCTGGTATCCCTAATGAGAAAATTCAGCAGGCTAAAGCGATCGCAACTAAAGTGACGGATGCTTTGGGTGGGGCGGGAATATTTGGGATCGAGTTTTTTATTACCCGCGATGAAGTAATATTTTCTGAACTATCCCCTCGACCTCACGATACGGGCATGGTTACTTTGATTTCGCAAAATCTTAATGAATTTGAACTTCACCTGCGGGCTATCTTGGGTTTGCCTATTCCTAAGATAGAGGTTTATGCCCCCGCTGCTAGTGCGGTTATCCTGGCGCAAAAGCATTCTGACCAGATTAATTTCAGTAATGTGGCAACAGCCTTAGCTACCGAAGATACAGATCTAAGACTATTTGGCAAACCAGATTCTCGTCCTAATCGCCGCATGGGAGTAGCTTTAGCAAAAGCTGAATCTACAGCATTAGCTAGGAAAAAAGCATTTCAAGTAGCTAGCAGTATTTCTATAACTTAACACCAGTTAAGGTCAAGAAGATTTGTCTGTTAAGGTAGCTATCAGCTATCAGCTTTTATATCAGATTAGGAGCAAGGTTTTAACTCTCCGATATAAGCAATACCGATGATACTCAGCTTCCATTTTTGTGGATCTTTGCTTCTAGGCTCACTTTTGAAATAGTCTAGTTCAAAATTATCAGAATATTCTGAACAGAGAGATATGGAAACGGGGGCATAGTCTGGAGAAGGAGCAAATTGACGTAGGGGTAAAGTGATCAAGTTGATGTTTTGCGATTTAAGCTTGTTGACCCAGGGACAGTAGGAACTGGCGACAATTCGCTGAGAATTAAACTCAATATTGACTAAACCATCATTCAAGTCTGACTTAATAAATACTCCCACAAACCTTCCTTTTAACAGAAACTTTAAGCAATTGCCTGGGTAAATTGTGAAATGTTTCTCTCTAAAGACAGTGTTTTGAAAAACTGATATTTGCGGCTGTTGAGCAAAGAAATTTCCTTGCTCAAAATTTTCAAAAAAAGCCAAATTGGCAAAATTGTCAGCATAAATCGGTTTGATAATGCTCGGAAATGAAATTTTTTCTCCCAATTTTAAATTGTCAACAATGCCTACTTTTGTAAGCTGTTTAACAATAGTTTGCGAAATAACTTTTACCCCATAAGGTCGACTATAGTGTGCTTCATCTGTTTCGCTGTATAAAGATTTTATAAAGTCGACACCTTTGGTTTTACCTAGTAACTTTGTTAAGTTGATTACTGGTAAACAATATCGAGCCGCGATTGTTTCGTACAGTTCCGATAATGCACAGTGATTATGGTAAAAAGTATCCAAATTAACCCCAAATATCAAAATCACAATTATGCAGTTGGAATTTACTCTGTGACAGCTTCTAATAAAACCTTCCAGAGATTTCCCTGCTAATTCTAATGAATATTTATTAATTTCAATAGCGTGGCGATCATTGATCCCATATTCAAAAAAAATCAGATCGCTATTGAGAGCAACATTATGCCTGTACTGTTGAATCAGGCTAAAAACACTAGGAACACCACCCAAGGAATAATATTTTAGCGAAGTACTTTGGGACGTTGTTCTGCTAAGATCCTCATAGAGATATTTAGCGTACCCTTTCCTCATAACCGAATTTGAACCACCAACAATAGAAACTCTCAGTTTGGCTTGTCTACCAATACTTATTAAGCTTTTGAGAAACATGTAAACTTGCTAAATATCAATTAAAAAAAGCAGTTATCTTATCATATCAAAATCATGTTACTCTGATGACATAATTTTGTGACACAATTACATTCTTACTCATGCCTACATTTGTCAAGATAGAAAAGGGAATAGTTGATAAAGTAATTTTCGATCAGCATGTTTCAGCACATAAAAGTTATGTCAGAGAACTAATCAATCAAGGACACCGAGCAAAAACAGGCTATTGGGGTGAAAAGGGAGGAGGAATGCTAATTTTTGATGCGGACTCGCTACCAGAAGCAGAAAAAATAGTTAAGCAAGATCCCCTTGTTATTAATAATTGTGTTGAATACGAACTTCATGAATGGTGCATCGTTATTGAATAAACCTATTTACTAAGAGTTCTTAATTAGTTCATTTGGGTTTGCTTTAGGGAAAATATTAATTCTTTTATGATTAGCAGTATTCTGAATTACCAACAATACTTTTAAAGATATGTCAAAAAAACTATACGTAAAGTAATGGCAGTGCTGTTGATTGGGGAATCTGATAGAAGTCACTTTTGTCTATGACTGAGAAATCTCAATAGAATCAAACTGCTAAGTAACCAGCAATAACCAAATACATAGCCCGCTAAGATATCTGTCGCCCAGTGAGCTTTAACATAAACACTACTAAAGCCAATGAGTAATACGATTATTGTGGAGAAGCCATAGAGATATTTAGCCAGATGAGGATAGCGTGCCGCAATAATTACTGACATATAAAAGTAGAAAACTAAATTTCCTGCGGCATGACCGCTAGGAAAACTATCAGGACTTAAATCACTGACTAATCTAGGTTTGGGCGGACGAGAACGATCAAAAAATGGTTTAAGAACTTCGTCTACCAGAAGTAAAATCCCTAAAGCCGCAAAAACTAGTGCTTGAACTTCTTGCCAATAGCGGCGGCGGATTAGTGTAATCAAGGCAATCAAAACTATCGTCCCCGTAAAATACGTGCCAGTGAGGCGATAAACATTTGTGAAAATAAAATCTAACCAGAAGTTTCTTATTAGTTCCAACCTGTCGTATATTTGCAGATCAAACGAATAGTAGTTTTTAGTCAATGTCTGATAGCAAAGCTGTAAAAAAGGAACTAAAATCAACAACAACAAATAGAAGCTTTTTCGGTTAATCTGGCGATATTTTGGCATGTAGTAATTTTAGGGAAGTCAGATTGGCTTCGGCAATTATAGTCATTTTATTTAGGCGCTGTAGCGAATAATATTAGTTATGATCGACGATCAAGTTGAAATCAATACCAAA
>JBCCDL010000705.1:0-3666 GCA_039030815.1 Cyanobacteria bacterium P01_A01_bin.83
ATTTCTCTTGGTTGAGATACTAAGATTATTAAAGTTAATTAAACTGATTCAGATATTATGAGCATAGTTAGTCAAGTCATTCTTAGAGCAGATGACGAACTGCGCTACCCAAGTAGCGGAGAACTAGAAGGCATCAAAAACTTTTTAACTACAGGGGAAAAACGAGTCCGCATTGCCGAAACTTTAGCAAACAACGAAAAGAAAATCGTTGACCAAGCAGGCAAAGAATTATTTAAGATGCACCCTGAATATCGTTCTGCGGGGGGCAATGCCTCTAGTCAAAAACAGTATAATCAATGTCTCAGAGATTTTGGCTGGTATTTACGTCTTGTGACCTATGGTGTCATGGCTGGAGATAAAGACCCGATTGAAAAATCTGGTTTAATTGGGGTAAGAGAAATGTACAATTCTCTGGAAGTTCCTGTGCCAGGAATGGTTGATGCCATTCGCTGCTTGAAAAATGCGGCTATAGATCTTCTGAGTAAAGAAGATGCCCAAGAAGCAGCTCCCTACTTTGACTTTATCATCCAGAGTATGGCTTAGATTGAATTAGTTGATCAATTAGTTCAATAAAGGAATATTGATTTAGATTAATGCTAGATAATAGGTAATTGATAATAGGTTTGAAGCGAGGGAGCAGCTGATTGCGCTATTGGCGATTTGGCTGGCACTACGCCTCTTATCGATTTTCAGTTACCTATAATTATTTTTATGACTTTAATCAACAGGAATCTTAGACTTTCTCTGCTATTTTCCCTCCTACTTTTGCTGATAACCTTTAGCTTTGAAGGGTGGCTGTATTGCTCCTGGGTTGCCGCCTTGGATGACAATGTTCTGAGTTCTGCACCTGAAATGAATCGTTTCGGAGTTTTTTATGGGGCAGCGGTGGCAGGAATCATATTATTGGTAGTTGCTTTCACCTCTCCAGTGTCTCTAATGACAGCTAGTCTAGATAACTGGTTAAAATCTGATACTAGAGCTTTTATTTCAATTTTTATTGGTGCTTTTGCCGTCGCTATTTCAGTACAGCGGATTGATTACTTTGCCAGGCTAGCAATCTTAGTTGCAGCAGTTTTTTTGCTCAAGTTAGATTTACAATTGCTAGGCTGTAATCGTTGGCTTTGCTCATTTATAATCACAATTTTTTGTTGGTTAGGATTTACGGGAGGCTATACTAGCTGTCTCTGGTTTGAAATTATGGCAGGTTAAAAAACAGGGCGTTATGAGCAACAAAAAAAGAAACAAAAAGAGTAAAACCCTCTCACGAATCGTCACCTTGATTTTAGGTTTAGGCTTTGCTGGTTCTACTCTAGCGATCGCTTTAAGCAGCGTTTTTAGTCAAAATGATTATAGTGCCTCTAACTCTGACAATTCAGCCGAAAATCCGAGCGTAGAAGAACAGATTCAGCTCCAGATAGGAGGCTATGAGAAAGTTCTGGCAAGAGAACCAAAGAACTTTACCGCCCTTAATGGACTAGCCGAAATTTATTTGCAAACGGGTCAACCTGAAAAGGCAGTTCCTACTTTAGAAAAACTAGTTGAGTATTATCCTGAACAACAAGAGTATGCAAGTCTCTTAGAGCTAATTAAGCAGCAGCGAGATAGTCAGCCGCAATCTGAAACTTCTCCTGAAACAGTGGAAACTGAATAACTAACTGACGCGGATGCAGTACGTACCGAAATTTGGTGTTGTTAGTTGAATACTTACTGACAATTAACTATCACCCTCTAATCGCAAATCGACAAGTACTTAACATGAGTAACTGAATAATCAAGTTTAAATCCTGGAATCAGCAATAACTAAAATTGTTGCAAAAAGCGTAAATCACTATTATACAAACGGCGAATATCGTCAATTTGATGCAGCACCATGGCAAATCTTTCCACGCCAAAACCTGCGGCAAAACCTGTATAGATTTCAGGATCGTATCCCACAGCTTTAAGTACATTAGGATCAACCATGCCGCAGCCCATAACTTCTAACCACTTGCCTTGCCACTGAACATCTACCTCTGCCGAAGGTTCAGTAAAGGGGAAGTAACTGGTACGAAACTGAACTGGAAGATCATCTCCAAACATCCTCTGGAGAAATTCTTTGATCGTGCCTTTGAGATCGGTAAATTTTAATCCTTTATCTATCGCTAGTATTTCCACCTGGTTAAACACCGCAGAATGGGTTGCATCAACCGTATCTCGACGATAAACTCGACCTGGGGCGATAATTCTTAGGGGAGGTTCATTATTTTCCATGTAGCGAATTTGCACCGAGGAAGTATGGGTGCGGAGTAAATTTCCTCCAGGCAAATAAAACGTATCCTGCATGTCCCTGGCGGGATGATCTGCGGGAGTATTAAGCGCCTCAAAATTATAATAGTCGCTTTCAATTTGAGGTCCGGTGGCGACAGTGTAGCCCAAACCAACAAAGATATCTAATACCCGATCTACCACCCCGTTAAGGGGATGAACTCGCCCCAGAGGTCGATAAACTCCAGGCATGGTTACATCTATGGTTTCGGCTTTAATTTTTGCTTCTATTTGCGCCTGAGCCAAATCTTGCTTACGCTGTTCTAGACTTGTCTGAACTTCTGACTTGACTACGTTAGCTTGAGAACCGACTACAGGGCGCTCTTCGGGGCTTAATTTACCCATACCCCGCAAGATCTGTGATAGTTGACCCTTTTTACCCAAATACTTGACTCTTAGCTGTTCAAGCTCATCTAAACTGTTGCTTGAAGCGATCGCATCTAGGGCAACCGTATTTAATTCTTTTAGTTGTTCTTGGATAGAAGTCATAGCCGATAGCAATTTTTAAATCTAGCTTTTAAATTTAGTGAGGTCGCCTGTGGGAGTTTTACCAAAGGTAATTATTTACACAAGATACGGCTCATAAAACAATATACATAAATCTTGCATTCACTGACAAAACTAGTTCGGCGCTGGCTAATTCCAGAAGCATTACAGTTTTAAAAATTACAACTCCATCAATACCCAAACTAATCAATAGATAGATGATATTTGTAAACTTGTATTGCAAAATGTAAACAAAATATTAAGAACGCAAAGCATTGTTACTATGAGTCAGGCAGCAAATTCAACTATTATCTTGGGTGGCGGTAATCGCCAGTTGAGAGATACGTTTTAGATGGGAATGAGATTGCTTTAACTTTTGATAGTGAAGGTAATCAGACAGAGAGATTTTTCCACGGTACAGAAGTAGACCAAATAATCGCTCAAGAGAATGAGTTAGGTGAAGTGCTTTGGGCTTTAAGCGATAATCAGGGTTCGGTGAAGATGCTGCTGGATAATGATGGTAGCGTTGTGAATAATATTACCTATGATGCTTTTGGCGGCATTACGGTTGAGACTAATCCTGATGTCAACTTTAGATTTGGCTACACGGGTAGAGAACACGATGATGAGACTGGACTAAATTACTATCGCAGTCGCCTTTTAGATTCTATTCTATTACTGGTCAGTTCATACAAGAGGATAAAATTGAATTCAGGGGAGAAAATGTCAATTTATGAAGAGAATGGGTTAAGCACTCAGGTGCGGAAACAGCAAATAGCTTTGTGGTTGACACGAAACCAATACCTGTAGTTGGTTACAGAAGAAGTAAGAAACACAGTGATTTCGATGGCAGTGCAGGTTATGGCTATTGTGCTG